>CAZJOG010000226.1:0-3718 GCA_964547565.1 uncultured Desulfovibrionaceae bacterium | reverse complement strand
ATGCGGCAGGAAGCAGGCCCCCTTACAGTTTCACACGCGGGCCAGTTCCCCTCTGTTACTGTTTCCTTTAACCTCCAGCCGGGTATTTCCATGGGCGAAGGTATGGCTGTTGCCACCCAAATCGCCAACGATACCCTGCCGGATTCCGTCTCCGGCAAGTTTATAGGCATGGCACAGGAATTCCAAAGCTCCATGGTAAACATGATGCTGCTTATGGTGGCTGCCCTTCTGCTTATCTACATTGTGCTTGGTATTTTGTACGAAAGTTTTATCCACCCCATTACCATTCTTTCTGGCTTACCTTCCGCCGCCTTTGGTGCTATTTTTGCCCTCTGGCTTTTTGGACAGGAACTAAATATGATGGGTATGGTGGGTATTATTATGCTTATTGGTATTGTCAAGAAAAACGCTATTATGATGCTTGACTTTGCCCTTACAGCAGAACGTACAGAACGTATCCCGCCGGAAAAAGCCATTGTGGAAGGGTGCCTTGTGCGTTTTCGCCCCATTATGATGACCACCCTGGCCGCCATTATGGGCGCCCTGCCACTTGCTATTGGCCTTGGCGAAACAGGTGCAGACCTGCGCAGACCTATTGGTATCTGCGTGGCCGGCGGCCTTATTTTCTCCCAGGTTGTTACCCTCTACATCACCCCCGTGTATTACGTCTACCTGGACAGATTCGGGGCAAGAGTCAAAAACCGTATGCGTTCACTCTTTGGCCGTACTATAACAGCCGAAGCAGAATAAGATAAAAAAACACTTTTACATACCAGAGCATTTCCCACCATACATGGGGAATGCTCTGGTCATTTTTACCAAAGGCAAAGCCATGGAAGAAAATACCCACCGTTTTCTGGCCTCAGAAACACAGCCATGCCCCCCGGAAAGCGCACAGTTCCATATTATCCCCGTGCCCTATGAGGCAAGTGTAAGTTATGGCACAGGCACAGCCCTTGGCCCAGAGGCCATTTTGCTTGCCTCTTCCCAGCTGGAAGCCATAGAGCGCGCCCACACAGCCAACCACTTTGTCAGCCCTGCTTTGTACGGCTTTTTTACCCACCCCCCTGTGGATTGCAAGGCCCATCCGGAAACTGTTATGACCCGCATTACTGAAGCGGTTAGCCGTGCTTTTTCCTACAACCCAAAGGCTATACCCATTGTGCTTGGCGGAGAACACAGTGTGACCACAGGCGCCCTTCAGGCCCTTCTTGCCCACACGCAAAAACCTTTTGGGATACTCCACTTTGACGCCCACGCAGACCTGCGCCATACATACGAAAACTCCCCCTTCAGCCATGCCTGCGCTATGGCCCGCGCCACCCTGCCCCCCCCGCTGGGGCTAGGCCTGCCCCTTGCCCAGTTTGCCAACCGCATATTCTGCCAGGAAGAGCTGGATACCCGCAAAGTATACAATATCCCCGCCTGGGACGCGGAAAACCTCCACGCCCTCCTGCGTCAATCTACTCTGCCCACTCTTCCCCCCCTGCTTCCCCCTTCTTTTCCCCAAGCTGTCTACATATCGTTTGATGTGGACGCATTGGACCCTTCCCTGATGCCGGCAACAGGCACACCGGTCCCGGGTGGCCTTTTCTGGCCGGATGTTATGCGCCTTTTGGATACTTTGCTGGAAGGCCGCCGTATTCTTGGTTTTGACGTGGTGGAACTGGCCCCGGTTGATTTTCTGCCCCATTGCGATTTTACCGCTGCCCAGCTTGTGCATCAACTCATGGCACGAGCTGTCTGGAGCAATTCCCCATTGATTTGAGCATACGCCTACATGTTGTGGAAATGCGTTAAAAATAAAACTGCGCCCTTACAACAGTAAGAGCGCAGAAACGTTTCCCCAAACAACGTGTATTTGTTACGAATAGACAGTTCTGGCGTAACCGCGTGCGGCTTTTGTTGTCTGCCTGATATCTACAACCTGGGAGCGGATTTGCGCAAGCAGCTCTGCGCCTTCTTCACGGATAAGCTGGTTATAGCCCTGGATAGCGATAAGCTTGACATAATAGTCGTCCGGCTCTTCTTCATCCATCACGCGCGCAGCTTCCAGCATAAGACCTTCACGTTCATTGAAGTGTTCTTCAGCGCTTTCCACATCACCACTTCGCATGGCGTCCAGTTCATGCTGGGCAAGAATAAGTGCCCGGTCTAGGAGAGTAAGGGCGACCATAAAAAAACTCCTGGTGTCTGTTTGCTTACAGGGTGAACAGGGTTGTATTCACCATGCAGGCAAAGTCGTCCGCAAAAAACATGGCTTTTACGCGGCAATAGAGCTGCGTATTTGTTCCCGCATACTTTGGATACTGCCATGCCATTCTTCGCATACAGGGTGGAATTCAAATTCCAGAAGGTCGGCAAGCATAATCCAGTCTTCGTTTTCCAAAACTTCGCTCATTTCACCAAGCAGGGCGGAAACACGCTCCACAAGCGCAATAAAGGCGGCATCACTTACATCCACAAATTCACTGCGCAAAACGCCTACCATAGACATAAAGTCACGGGTAACATCCAGCAAGTCCTGAAAAAGTTCCAGAGCTTCATTGTCATCACCCTGACGAAAAAGATGCGCCACCTGACGGCTGCCACCGCTCATCATACGGGTAACTGTCAAAAGTTCCTCGCTGATGTTCAGGGCCATTTCCCCAAGGGGCATGGAGCAAATTTCCACACGTTTAATTTCCGCCTGCTCTATATCTTCGGCCTGATGCGGATAAATTTCAGAAAAATGTTCATCATTCAAAAAAACGTCTGTAATAATACGTTGTTCATCTGAGCAGTTCTTGGTTAACGAAACCAGAATTTCTTCAAGATTGGCAAAATTTTCAATTGGCAGTTCACTCTGGCGGCCATCAATAATAATCATAGGTCTGTCCTCCCATGGCAGGCATAAATTGCTTCTGCGTTTTTGTTAGCAATTTTCGTGCCAAGATGTGGATGTTGAAAAAGGCACCAGACAGTTCTTTAAAAAGTCCAGAGACGCGGAAAGTGCCTGGAAAAAGTCCCGCAAAACTGTCAAAGAAGTGGCGTGTTCCTGCAAGCTCACCTGCCAGATATGTGACAGGGTAACAAAATCTTCCTGCTGGTTAAGCAAAGCGGAAAATTGTTCCGTACCACGCAAAAAGGCTTCTTTCATGCGCCCCGCTATGCGGGAAGAAGCCGGGTCGTGGCGGGTTTGTTCCAAAAGTTGGGCCTGTTCTGCAAGAAGTAATAAAAGAGGTTCTGCCTGATGAAAAAAAGCGGAAATACGGGAATAACGCGACTCAGGCAAAGAAAAAAGCTGGGGAAGAGGCAGGGAGGGCTTCGTGGGCAGGGTGGGCAGGGGTGCTTCTTCCCCCTGTTCCGCTTCTTCCCCCTGTTTTGACTGTACGGACAAAGCCAGTGCCGCCATAAGATGCCGGTAAAAAAGGCGCTGGGCTGTCATCCAGACAAAGGACGCCAACTGCGTAAAAGCCGTATCCGCCTGTGGTGGAGATTGCAAAGCCTCTGCACATCCGGAAGGTACAAGCGGGATAAGCCCCATAAAACCTGCCTGATCTTTTTGGCTTTTCCACAAACGCGCCATACCTGGGGGGACAAGAAGCTTTACAGAACCCGGAAGGTCTGTTGGGTTTCCGGCGGGTACAGCCGCCTGCCAAAAGCCTTTTTCTATACGCGCAAGAGCAAGCATCGCCACAGGGTCAGGCTGGATGTGGGAGCGGCAGGCATGTTTATG
>CAZJOG010000225.1:0-3730 GCA_964547565.1 uncultured Desulfovibrionaceae bacterium | reverse complement strand
GGTTACATCCTTTGAAAGTCTGCCACCCATTCCCGCAAGGCTGGCTCACAAAAACTGTGGAACAAGCTCTTAGGGAGCAGGGTTTGCGAGCCAGCCTTGCGGGAATGGGTGGCAGACTTTCAAAGGATGTAACCGGCTGGATTGATAAAATATCCACAACCAAGGATATGGACGGCAATGAAACTCCGAATCCTTATATGGCGGGGACTTTGGAATCCTTTATACTTCAAGGTGCGGACAGGAATCAGGCGCTTATCATGTGGGAAGAAGAAGTCCGGGCAGCAACGGATGCGCTTGTTGGCCAGGCAAAAGCAAATAATCAAAGTATTCCACCTGAGGAATTACGCAGCCAGGCAATGCAATGGGTTTATAACCAAAACCGCGGTGGTAACAGACTAACAGGGCAATCGGGGCAAAGTCCTTCCCCAGCACCTGCTACTCAAGGTGCAAATGCCCGGCAGGAAAAAATGCCTGCTCAGCCTGTATTTCCTGAAACGAAAGAAGAATTTGACGAGTATCTTATCCAGACAATGGAACCGGAACTTAGGGGCAATACTCTTACTTTCTACTACAGAGACAAGGATGGGGTACGCCGTAAATTAGACCCCGCAAAAGGTCAGGAAATTATCCGGATGCGCAATCAAATGCGAGATGAAAAATCAAAAGGAGATTGGGCAAACTTTACAGGGAATATCCGGAATATTTCGGAAGACTGGCTCGGCAAATATAGTGGCCCATTTACTCTGCAGTAGTAGATTAAGCTTTTACTCATCGTAATAGAAATTTTGCAATGCCGTGACTAGCAGGACAAAAGGAAAAAAGATGGCGACATATACAGCTGAAGGCGCACAGGAAATTCTCAATCAGTATAAAGCCCAAAGGCAATTCACTGAAGAAGAGCCCAGCTTTTTTGATAAGGCATGGAATACAGGTGGTGCTATTTTAGAAGGGGCAACCTTTATCCCAAGCGACATTGGCAATGCTCTGGAAGATGCCATTTGGGGGTTTGACCCCAGTGATAAAGAGGAAATGGCTGAACGTGCGGCCCTGGAACAAGAAAGGCAAGCCTACAGAAGCAAGTATGATGGTAAAGCCTTTGAGGGTGTACCTGACGCTATGGGGTCTATGGGCTATTCCCTTTCCACTATGGGTGCAGGTTTACTTGGCGGTACTGTTGGTTCCCTTGCAGGGCCAGTTGGAGCGGGAGCTGCGGGTATGGCAGCCTCTGGTACTATGGCTTACAGGTCAACCGTGGCTGAGTTTAACCGTACCCTTCATAAGGTGAGCACGGACGCTCTTGGGCATGAACCCACAACTGAAGAATGGGCGCGTATTGAAAAAACCTTCAGTGAGCAAGCAACCCGCTATGGTTTATGGGAAGCTGGGCCTGAAGCCATAAGTAATCTTCTGATGGTGAAGATTTTGGGGCCATTAGGTAAAAAAATTACTGGTGGTGTTGCAGGTGCAATTAAAGGCATTGCTGGTCTTTATGGTGAAGAGCTGGCAACAGAAACCATTACCCAAATGGGACAAAGTAGCGTTGAAGCAGAAATTGGCCTTAGAGATGAAGCTCTTGGGCCTGTGGACGCCTTTAAGGAAATTGCCCCTGCAACAATGTGGCAAACAACCTTGTTTGCGGGTGGCAAAAAAGCGATTGACACAGGGTACAACCTGTACAGTTTACGAAAGCTTGCGCGTGGAGATAGCACCACTGATACGCCTTTACCTGAAGCGGAAAACATAGACTGGAGCGGTAAAGAATCCAATGGGACTTTGGGTATCCCGTCAGGTGTGTATGGCATACGGCCTGATGGCAAAGCTGGGGCTACTGTTGGTTTGCAAAGTTTGCTTGCCGGAGACCAACAAGGATTGCAAGAGTGGCAAAAAAACTTTGATGCTGTGTACAAAGGTGTCGGCCAAAGCCCGGAACAAAATATACCACAAAACGTTAATGCGTTGGGTTCACTGAAAGCATTTCAAGCAGGGCAATCTCTCCCTGGGGTTTCCCCGTGGGAAACAAATTCTCCTTTTGCGCAGCCGACGCAGGCTATTCAAGACGAATCACCGATACAGGCGTCAACAAATATGGGTGCAAAAGAAGCAGTATGGGAACTGCTTCATGGTGGGAGTGATGTAACAGCGCCTACAAACCTTCATGAGGATATGACAAAAGAATATGCTACACAGGTGGTTAGGGAAAGAGCAAAGTCTCTTCAACTCGCCCAGCTCCCTCAGGGTGGTGGAGTAGAAGAAAGCCTACCTGCTGTTAGAGGCCAACAATCTATGCCAATGGGAACGGCAGCCACAGGGAATCCCCCTATACCTTCCATGCACGGCAGTAACACTTCTGCTCCTATTGAAGTGGCGCGTCAGCTTGAGCTTCCTTCGGGAGGTACAGGGTTTTCGGAAAATACTCCAGTTATGCCGTGGTCTGGTGGCAAGTCACAACTTTCCTACACACCTAAGTCTGCTGCATTGTCGGACATCGAGGGGAAAAAGATACCGCAAAACTTGCAAGTGGAAGAAATGCCTACAAATAATGGTGTGCGTATGCTTTTCCGCAAAAGTGATCCCCTTCCCTCTTTGGAAAACAGGGCAGAACTACGGGGCTACCTGAAAAGCTTAAAGCCAGAGGAAATACACAAGCTCAAAATGAGCAACCCAAAAGAATATAAATCTGTGCTTAGGTCTATAGTTCGTAAATTTTTTCCCAAAAGTGGCGCCATTCGTTTTCGGCAGAATGGAGAAAAGCTTGATTATGAACATTTTTTAAGTGATAAGCCAAGGCAGGAATATATCCACTCCTTACCTTCCACCATGCAGGATAGCGATATTCAGGTGGAATTTACCACAGCAGAAGGAGAGGCAAAGGCATATCTTATTAAAAAATATTTGGACACAGACACCCAGAAGGATGTTTGGGATTTCCTTGTGTTCCGTGAGCAAGAGCTTGTAACAAAAATTCCGCGTGAAGGAAGTGTAGGGCGGAATTATATTGAATCAAAAATTCTTAGGTCAGGCAACGAGGCGTCTCGTTCTGACACCGATGGGGGGGCTAAAGAGAGCGCCTCCACCCCACGCAACGAATACGACAAAATTATACAGCCAGTAGATACACCGGTCAAGCCCCGCATGGTTCGCGTAAACGCTAATTCCATCGCTCTTGAAAACATACCGCAAGATATGGAGAAACAAAAAGAGCTTCAAAAACTTGGTGGTATTCCGGAAGAAGTAAATGGTGGTCTTCGCTGGCGTTTTCATATACATAAAGAATACGCCGCAAGAGAGTGGCTGAATAAAAATTTTGGAGAAGCACAGTATGTTCCCGAAGGATATGGATCCGGAAAGCCCGGAAGCGATGGCACTCAAATACAAAATTCTGGGGCTGGACTACAGCAAGATGACGGGGGAGGAGGCAGGGCAAGCCTTGACCTCAATAGTAACGGACAACAAGCCCTTAGAAGTAATGGACAACCTGCCCCAAAAGAAGGAAGAGTTGGACGGCAAGTAAGGGTAAAAGTCCCCAATAAGCCTGACCTTTCTGCCCAATTTGAAGTAGTAGAGGCCGAAGAAGTCGCCGCTTCGCATATTGCCGAAAATGGCTTTATGCAAAACCCTCTTTACCAGTTGGAAAATGAACGCCGCTACCATGATGAACCCGCTAGCCAGGCAAAGGTGCTGGAAAACGCGGCAAAACTTGATTCTGTTTTTTTAACAAGCTCTTTGGACG
>CAZJOG010000224.1:0-3768 GCA_964547565.1 uncultured Desulfovibrionaceae bacterium | reverse complement strand
GTGCTGGAAAACGCGGCAAAACTTGATTCTGTTTTTTTAACAAGCTCTTTGGACGCAAGCCACGGCGCACCTATTGTGGACGAACACGGGCAAGTGCTTGGTGGGAATGGGCGGGCTATGTCCGTCCAATATGCCTATACTGGCGACAATAAGGCGGCAAAGCAATACAAAAATGATTTGGTAAACAATGCACAAAGCTTTGGTTTATCCCCCAAGGAAATTGCAGAACTGAAACACCCTTTGCTTATCCGCCGGGTAAAAACAGGTGGGCTTGCCAAAAGTCAGGAATTAATTCCTTTACTCAATGATACATATACAGACAGCAAAACAAAACGCGCTACGGGGAAGTCACGTGGGGAAAAGCTTTCCCCCAAAACCCTCCAGGCTATCGCGGAGGGAATGCGTAATTCCGCTTCTGACACACTGCGGGAATATTTTTCGGATGAATCTTCCGCGTACACTGTGGAAAGGTTACTTGCGGATGGTGTTATACAACCAACCGAACGTAATGCATATATCGCTTCTGACGGCTTATTAAACCCGGATGGCAAGAGTTTTGTAGAAGCGGCTTTGCGTGGTCGCATTGCAAAAAATTATGAAAACCTTGCGCTTTTACCCAGTGATGTGCTGGGCAAAGTGGACGCTGCTATTCCTCATATTCTTGCGGCCGAACATGTAGGCGGTATCTGGGATATTACCCAAAACGTAAGTGACGCTATTGATATGGTGGTGGACTACAAACATAGCGGGCAAAAAGACCTCTACACATACCTGCACCAGCAAAATATGCTTATTGGCAAAGCACCTGTGCAAAGCGCAAGCCCAGCCACTTTACAAATTCTCTGCTCTATACTGGAAATGAAGAAGGCAGAGTTTGTCAAAGCCTTTATGCACTATGCTGGACAAGCAAAAATTTCTCCGGAAGCTGGTGGCCTGGGGGTAGGCAAAAAACAGGGGGAAGCGTTTAAGGAAAGTTTTGGAGAAGCATACTTTCACGAAACAAATGGGGCAAAAAAACAATCTACTTTGCCCAGTTCCGCTTCTCTGCCCACTAAAGAAAAAATAGCTGCAAACCAAGTACAGGAAAACACCCCCGCATTAGAAAATGCAGAAGAAAGCATTGCAGTGGGGAAAATAGATGGTGACATTGCCCGCGCCCTGCCCTCAGGTAAAAGCGGGGAAGTAAGGCTGGATAAGAAAGCTATAAAGCATATTGAAGAAAAACACGGGGAAGAAATACGCCGAACTGGGTTTAAAAGCGCAAAGGAGTTCGTCGAGCATGTCGTGCGTAACTTTGATTCAATTTATCAGGGCGAAAGCAACAGGGATATTGCGCTTGTTGTAAGCGGAAGCAGAAACGCGAAACGCGCTATCTTGAAACTGGAATTTGCAGAAGAAGGGGATTTTTACAGAATAAAAACAGCAGGGCAAGTGAGAAGCGGGTTTTATAAAAATAAAGAACTGCTTTGGGAAAGGGCGCCGTCCAGTCAATCCCTTGCGGAATTCTCTAACGCAGTCTCGAGCCAAAACAGTTCTTCTGCTAGAAAGGATACTCCCGAAAGCGTAAAAGTCAAGGGTAAGATAGTAGACTTTGGAGAAAAGATAGGTGGTGCAAGAAAAGATGTATGGACTGATTGGCGCAAAGAAATGGAATCCGTCACCCATAATGATATTCTCACAAAGCCCCTTGAAAAAGTATTCCCTGAACCAAAGTATACTGCTTTGCTAAAAGCAGAAGCAGATCCAAAATCTGTTGCCCTTCTCCATGCAACACGAGATTTTCTTGCAGAACAAAAAAAATTACTCAAAAAAAGACCTTCCCTTACAAGTGAAATTAAAACACTTATGGAAGGGGCTGCAAAAATTCTTGATTCGCAAGAAAATTATACAAGCTTTGTGGATACTCTGCGCAGTAAATCTTCTTTTTCTGAAATTATGGATGTTGCGGAGCTTTATGAAACTGTGGGACATGAAAAGTCGCTTGCTGGGGTTCGCATCCGCGCTGGGCATTACTCTAAGTATAATGGGGTGGAATACAACCCTGCAAAGCTTGTGTGGGCGGTAGAAAAAAAGACAGCAAAAAATTCCCACTCAAGTTGGCCTAAAGAGTTGGCAAATGGAGAAACAAAAGCAGAAGCGATTGAAAATTTCAAAAAAGCGTATGCAAATCTTGATATAGCAGGGCGCAACAAAGCAAAGGACGTCAACTTTTCTGTTTATTACTATAAGAAAAATCCCTCTGAACAGTTTGTCGGGGTGAAGTCTGCCAAAGGTTATATTCAACTTGCGGGCCCTTTTTCTTCATCAAAAGAAGCGTGGGCGTATGTTAAAGAAAACAAAGCCGAGCTTGAAAACAAGTTCAGTGTTATGAAAGAAATACCAAACGAACGGAGGGAAACAAACAATCCGCGCATAGGCGAGGATAAACGTGACGGGCAAGACGTTACGCCAGAATTGTTTGCCAATACTTTCGGATTTCGTGGGGTGGAATTTGGCAACTGGGTGGAAAACGACCGCAGACAGGCAGATTTGAATGATGCCTATGATGCCCTCATGGATTTGGCTGGTGTCCTTGACATCCCGCCCAAAGCGCTTTCTTTGAATGGAGAACTTGCCTTAGCATTTGGCGCACGCGGGGTGCCTGTGCAAAAAGGTGGTATCAAACCCTCCGCCCACTATGAGGCAGGTAAGGTGGTTATCAACCTCACCAAAACAAAAGGCGCTGGATCTCTGGCACATGAGTGGTTCCACGCTGTGGATAACTATTTTTCGCGTAAAGATGGAAAAAACGAAGAATACCTCACGGATACCTATGCAGGAAAAAGCAATGCCAGGGGTGAAATAGTAGATGCATGGGGGAAACTGCAAACCGCCATCAACGAAAGTGGGTTGGAAAAACGCAGCCTTGCCTTGGATACACTGCGCAAAAGCCCATACTGGAGCGAAAAAATTGAAATGGGTGCCAGAGCATTTGAAGCGTATATTGTGGAAAAACTCCAAAATAATAATGCCTCAAACGACTATTTGGTCAATATTGTAGATGAACAGATATGGGAAGCTATTTCCAACAATCAACACGGTTACCCTTACCCTTCAAAGGCAGAAATGCCTGCCATCAGTGAGGCGTTTGATAATCTTTTCCAGACAATAGAAACAGTGGAAACAGATAAAGGTGTGGCGCTTGCCTCTCTGGGAAGGGGGGATACACCTGTGCGTGTGGTGGAAATACCTAAAACCGCAGTGCCAGATTTTGCGCAAGAAGAAAACCCAGTGCAAACATTGCGTGAATGGATTTTTGAACAACTTGCTGGTCAAAATGTGACTATTGAAAGCACAAAGCGAGTTGTCACTTTTTCGCGGAGTAAAATTAAGGACTCGCTTAAGCGTTCGCGTTCCGAGTATCACAGAAAAGCTTATGGTGGACTGAAAGAGCTTGTTCGATTTGCAGTGTACGATGAAACGCTTCCAGCTGATTCAAGGCATGAAAGCAGAACTGAAGGTCAAGAAGTTTACTACTCTGCCATGCGAATTGGAGAAGCCCTTTACTCAGTGAGACTAAAGTTAGATATTCCTTTTTCGGGAGAGCACGGAAGCTATAAAGACCACAAGGTTCTGGAACTGGACTTGACGGATGCTAAACAAATATCGCCCATGCAATACACGGCGCGGACTTCAGAAGAAGTCGGACATCCGCTTGCCCTGAGCGATATTCGTGAAATCAGTTTAAATGTTCTGCGTGGGGCTGTCAAGCCTTCGCAAATAGATAAT
>CAZJOG010000223.1:0-3782 GCA_964547565.1 uncultured Desulfovibrionaceae bacterium | reverse complement strand
GGGAGGGGGAAAGTATCATACAACCTCCTGATCAGGCATAGTGGGCAAAAAAGAATTTTCTGCAGGCGGCGTTTCCTGCACGGCTGATCCACCCACATGCGCGTGTGGATTCTGGCAGGAAGGAATATCCAATAAGGAAAGAAAAACAGGGGATTTCCCTGTTTTTTTCTGGCACGACGATGCCGTTTGCTGGCCTGTGAGCAAAAAACGCACATTGTGCAGGTCTTCCAGCATGTTTTCCAAAACCTGCCGGGAAACTTTTTTTCTGGTTTTTGTGGGTATTGTTTCCGTATCCGCAGAAGTTTCCGGGTTTATAGCATCCTGTTTTTTGCCCGCGCGGGGCACAGGTTTGCCGCCTTCCAGCACACGGCGCGCGCCTTCAATAGTCATACCTTTTTCATGCAAAAGTGTGCGGACTTTACGCACAAGCGCCACATTTTCCGGCGTGTACAAACGCTGGCCTTTTTCTGTTCTTTGCGGAGCAAGAAACGGGAATTCCGTTTCCCAGTAGCGCAGCACACTGGTTTGCAGGTCAAGCAGTTTGGCTACTTCCCCTATACGCAGTAAGCGCACACTTTTCTGGTGTGTATCTTTTGCGTTATGTTGCCCTGCAGTTTCCATACCGTGCCTTCAGAATTTCTTATACTTTCACGCCCAGCCCCTGCACAACCGCAGCCACCATTTTTTCCCGGACTTTATCCACCTCTGCATCCTGCAGGGTGCGCTCCGGATGGCGGAATGTAAGGCGGAACGTGAGATTGCGGGTTTCCGTACCCATAAGACCTTCAGGTGTATATATATCCTGCAACACCACATTTTGCAAGAGCGCGGGCGCACCTTCCCGCAAGGCAGCCTCTACAGACGCAACAGGCATAGCGAGCGGGGTTATAAAAGTGACATCGCGCCTTACAGGGGGGTATACCGGCAATGGCGTAAATTTTATTTTTGTTGTCGCACATGTATACAAAACATCCAAATCCAGCTCTGCCACCCAAAGAGCATGGCGGGCATAAAATTCCGCAGCTATGGCAGGCTTAACCCTGCCCAAAAAGCCATACTGTTCCCCACCCTGCCCCACTATAGCCACAGCGGGCGAAAGGAAAGAATGGTTTTGCATTTTTTCAAACTTTGGTGTGGCTATATGGAGAAAATGCCGGAAAAGATGTTCCACAACTCCGCGTATATCCGGGTAATCATAAAGCTGGCTGTCCAGTGGGTCCGGCCAGGAGGCATCCTTAAAGTCCGCCGTATCCACATGCTGGAAGCGGTTGCCATACAGCACCACAGCCAGACGACGCCCCTCCCGCACGGTTGTGATAGATTCCTTATCTTCCTCAAAAATATTGGCTACTTCAAACACCCGCAGAGCATCCGCCCCCTGCCCGATATTTTGCCGTACTGTGTACAAAAGCCCGGCTGTGAGCGCCGTGCGCAAAACATCCTGCTCTGCTGTCAGCGGATTCAGAATACTTACCCGGCCCTCTTTCGGCAAGCCAAGCAAATCCAAATCTTTATGCCCCACAAAACTGTAGTTTATGGCTTCCTGCAAGCCCAGACCCACCATAGTGTGTTTGATGCGGGAAATAAAGTGGAACACATTCTCCTGCTTCCCAAAATCCGCAAGAGTATGCCGAATCCCCGGAAGGGTTGCCGGGATTTTATCCACACCATACACGCGGGCCAGCTCTTCAATAATATCCGCTTCTCTGTCCAAATCATACCGCCAGGAAGGCGTTGTGATACGCCAGTTATCCGCGGTTTTTTTCTCTACCGAGCAGCCCAAAGCTTCCAGAGTTTTTGTGCAAAAAACCTCATCCAGTTCTATACCCAAAAGTGCCTCTGCCCGGCTTTTTGCAAACCCTACAACAGGCGCCTGCCAAGGTTTTGCCGTGCCACGGCATACCCCTTTTAACACTTTGGCACCAGAAAGATGGGCGATTAAATACGCCGCCCGCTCCCGCGCAAATTCCAGCCCCATGGGGTCAACCCCGCGCTCATACCTGTAGGACGACTCACTGGAAAGCCCAAGCCTTCTGCTTGTGCGGCGCACACACGCCGGCTGGAATAACGCGCATTCCAAAAAAACTTCCGTACTTTCTGCCGTTATTTCTGTTGCCAGACCACCCATAACACCCGCCAGAGCCACTGCCGTGTCTTTGCCATCGCAGATAACCTGATCCGTCGCCACCAGTGTGCGCTCCTGACCATCCAAGGTCACACACGTTTCGCCCTCTTTCGCTAAGCGTACCCGTATGGCACTGCCTTGTAAAAGGCTGCTGTCAAACGCGTGTAAAGGCTGTCCCAGTTCCATAAGCACATAGTTTGTTACATCCACCAAGTTGGATATAGGCCGCACCCCTACCGCAAACAAACGATAGCGCATCCACGCGGGCGAGGGGCCCACTTTTGCACCAACAAACAGCCTGCCTGTATAATCCAGACACGTTTCTGTATGAGCAATAAAAATGGGTACGCTGCCGGAAACGTCTTCCCCACTTTCCTCTACTTTTGCCTCCGGCATAGTGAGTGGCAGGTTATAGGCCAAAGCCACTTCCCGCGCCAAACCCAGCACGGAAAGACAATCTGCCCTGTTAGGCGTAACACCTATTTCCAGCACTTCTTCATCTACCCGTAAAGCGTCCAAAAGCGGCTGGCCCGCAAAAATTTTCTCACCCTTGTGGTTTACTTCCGGTAAAACCAGTATGCCGGAATGGTCATCCGTCAAACCCAGTTCCCGCTCAGAACATATCATCCCGCTGGATTCTACCCCGCGCAGTTTGGCTTTTTTTATCACCAAACCACCTGGCATGGTTACCCCCACAAGCGCCACAGGCACAAACTGGCCGGCCGCCACATTGGGCGCGCCGCACACAATTTGCAACACGCCGCCATGCTTTTCCCCCACATCTACCTTGCAGACAGACAAATGGTCAGATTCCGGGTGCCGTGTAGCCTCCTGCACAAAACCTACTACCAAAGGCTCTAAAGCCGCAAAAGGACGCAAAATTGCCTCCAGCTCAAGGCCAAGCATGGTAAGGGTTTCCCCAAGTTCCTCCGCAGAGCCGGTGTATGGCACAAATTCCCGAAGCCAAGAAAGACTGAGTAGCATAAGAAAATCCTTAAGAATGTTTTCTGGGGGGATATACTAAAACTGCGCTAAAAACCGCGTATCATTTTCAAAATTCATCCGCAGATCGCCTATACCATATTTGAGCATAGCCACACGTTCCACGCCCATCCCAAACGCAAAGCCCGAGACTTTTTGGGGGTCATACCCAACAGCGGCAAAAACATTGGGGTCAACCATACCACTGCCCAAAATTTCCAGCCAGCCGGAGCTTTTGCATACCCGGCAAGGTTCGCCGGCAATATGCCCCTGCCCTTTGCAGGCTGTGCAGGAAATATCCACTTCCACACTGGGCTCTGTAAAGGGGAAAAAGCTGGGGCGAAAGCGCACGCGGGTTTGTTCCCCAAAAACAGCGCGCAAAAAAGCGGTAAGCGTACCGCGAAGGTCAGCCAGGGTGATGTGGGTGTCTACAAGCAGGCCTTCAATTTGGTTAAACATGGGGGTGTGGGTAATGTCAGAGTCGCGGCGGTAAACCTTACCTGGTGCAATAACAGCAACCGGGGGTTTACGCTCCAGCATGGTACGCACCTGCATGGTAGAGGTGTGGGTACGCAGGAGGACTTTATCAGAAACAAACAGGGTGTCCTGCATGTCACGGGCGGGGTGATCCGGCGGGACATGCAGGACACCCTGTTTGTTTCTGATAAAGTCCTCC
>CAZJOG010000222.1:0-3787 GCA_964547565.1 uncultured Desulfovibrionaceae bacterium | reverse complement strand
GGAAACGCTCACGGGCAGGGAAAAAATCATTTTCTTCTGCAGAAGGGCTTAGCGGAGAAAAACTGTCCCCATAGGGATTGTAATAATAGTCAATGGGTCCAAACTTTGGTTCATAGCTGGAATCCCGCCATGGTGTGCTGAACAGCGCCGGGCTTTCTGTATATTCCACCGTACCGGAGGGTATTGCGGTAATACCCAGAAAATCTATGTGGGAAAGAATGTGAAGTATGCAATTTTTTTGTTCAGTCAGCAAAAATGCCGCAAGTGTTATACGCAGTGTATCTTCCAGCAGGCCTGTATAATAGGAGAGCGCCGCTTCAAGGCCGTGGGAAGAAAAGTACCGCCACAAACGGGATTGGCATGCCGCAAGGTTATGTTCCATACGCACTCTTTTTTACTGTTTTGCGTATACTAACAAATTTTTAGATAAAAGAATACGCCAACCAACAGCCGTATAACTGTATAAAAAATAGATAAAAACCAAATAGTTTGATAAAAAATAAAAACAGACCTACAAGCAAATAGAGCATTGCCCCATTGATGTGCGCATACCCCTGCCTGTTGTAAAAATGCTCTGGAACAAAACCCCACCCACATAATCGCATAATCTCGGCCGTGCTTGTGTAAGCCCCGCGGCATGCCCTTTCCTTTTGCCTTCTTCCCCTCTGGACTACGGGGCGGTTTTGTGCGAAAGTTTCCGCATGCATGAAATGTCACTTATCACCCAGATGATGGAACTTGCGGAAGAAAATCTCACCCGGCACCAACAGCCTGGGGGAAACCCGCTTGTCTTAACAAAACTGCGGGTTCGGTATGGCAGTTTATCCAATGTTGTACCAGATTCCATGCAGTTTGCGTTTGAGGTTCTTACAAAGGGCACACGGCACGAAGGGGCTACCCTGGAGCTTGTGGAAGAAAAAGCCATGGCCTCCTGTTTGCATTGTCGGCAAAAATTTTCGCCGCAGGACAGCCACAGTTTTTTTGCGCCCTGCCCTTTTTGCGGAGAAAACACCCCCTATTCTCTGGATGGAGGAACAGATGTTTTTTTGGATCACCTGGAAGCCAAAGAGGGATAAATGGAAATACCTGTAGGCCAAAGCCTTTTTGAAAAAAATAAAGAAAAAGCAAAAGAATTGCGGGCACTTTTTGCGGCCAGAAAACTTTTGGTGCTTAATCTTATCAGTTCTCCTGGTTCAGGCAAAACAAGCCTTCTGGAAAAAACACTGGCGGCTCTGGCACCAGAGTTTCGTATGGCTGTTATTGAAGGCGATTTGCAAACAGATAATGACGCAAAACGTGTGGCGGCAACAGGCGCTCAGGCTGTGCAAATAAACACGGACGGCGGCTGCCATCTGGACGCTTTTATGGTGGAAAAAGCCCTGGCAGAGCTGGATAAAGAAAATCTGGATATTTTATTTATCGAAAATGTGGGAAATCTTGTTTGCCCTGTGGAGTTTGACTGTGGGGAAGAAGCCAAGGTGGCCCTTTTAAGTGTTGCGGAAGGGGATGACAAGCCGGAAAAATACCCCCTTCTTTTCCAGCTTTCCAGCGCTATGGTGCTGAACAAAACAGACTTACTGCCCTATGTGGACTTTGATGTTGATAAAGCGGAAAAACACGCGCGGGCTCTTAACGCCAATTTACCGGTTTTTCCCCTTTCCTGCCGAACAGGGGAAGGTTTGGATACCTGGTTTAACTGGCTGAGAGCGCGTGTGGCAAAGGTAAGAGGCGCGGCATGAGGCAAGAGGAGCATCCGCTTTTGCCACAGGATGCGGACGCATGCCGCCCTTTGCGCACAGTGGAAGATTTGCAAATTTTTTTGCACGCAAAGGGCATGTTCCATATGGATCTGCGCCTTAACCGTATGGAAAAAGCCCTGGAGGCTTTGGGAATATCCCACCTGCCCTGCCCTCTTGTGCATGTGGTGGGCACAAATGGCAAAGGTTCTACCAGCGCCTTTTTGCACGCTCTGGCACGCAGCCACGGCAAAACAAGCGCCCTTTTTACCTCTCCCCATTTTGTGGATGTAACGGAACGCCTGCGTATAGAAAAACCAGATGGCACAAGCCTGCTTACACCAGAAGAATGGCCGGCTCTGGCAGAACGGGCACTCACCGCAGAACCGGATCTGACATATTTTGAGCTTGTCACCGTGATGGCAGCTCTGGCTGTTGCCGAAAAAAAGCCGGACATCGCCATTTTTGAAGCTGGCCTTGGCGCATGGCACGATGCCACAACCGCTCTGGCTTCTCCCTTTGGGATATTTGTCTGTTTTACGCCCATAGCTATGGACCATGCGCAGGTACTGGGCCCGCATCTGGAAAATATAGCGGAAGATAAAGCCCATGCCATGCGGCCGGGGGTTCTGCTGGCTGTAAGCGCAAAGCAGGAAAAAACAGTTGGGGAAAAACTGGAAGCCCAGGCGCAGGCTGCCCATGTGCCGCTTTTTTTCCCAAACCATGGCCCATCTGTAAGCAACCAGAAAAACTGGCGCCTGAAAGGAATATTCCAAAAGGAAAACGCCGCCAATGCTCTGCACCTGTGGCAGTGCCTTTGCCACACGCTCAAATGGCAAACAAACGAACAACTGGAGCAAAACGCCCTGGTCTCTGCTTTTATTCCCGGGCGCTGCCAGTTTGCCGGGCCATATATTCTGGATGGCGGGCATAATCCGCATGGGGTCAGCGCGCTTGTCAACACCCTGCAGGCAGAAGGCATACAACCCAAAGCCATTGTGTTTGCCTGCATGGCGGATAAAGACGTGGAAGGTATTCTGCAAAACCTTGGGCAATTAGCCCCTTTGCCTGTTTTTCTTCCCGCACTGCGCGAAAACAGCCGGGCCGCAAAACCCGCAGATCTGGCCCCCATGCTTGCCGCGTTTGGTTTTACCTGCCATACTATGCCTACGGTAGAAAGCGCCTTAACCCAAGCAAAAAATTTCCCCTCGCCACACCGGACAGACCATGCGCCTGTACTTGTTTGTGGCTCTCTGTATTTACTGGCAGAATTTTACACCCTTTTCCCTTTGTTTTTAAAAAAGTAACCCATACACACCAAACGTATTTTTTGTTCTGTTTTCTGTATTTCTCCTGCACGTTTTTTTTGAGGTTTGTCTATGGATACATCCCTTTTTCGCCTTCTGCCCTCCGTGGATGAATGTTTTTCCATTCTCCCGAAGGAACTTTGCACCCCGCGTTCCCTCGCACGCGCGGCTATTAACCGCTTTCTGGAAGAAATCCGCACCAGTATCCGCAAAGGGGAAATACGGGAAGAGCGGGAATTATCTATGGAAAGCCTGGCGCAAGATTTGCTTGTTTATATGGATGAGGCTATGGCACCACGTTTCCGTAGGGTTATTAACGCAACGGGCGTGGTTATCCACACCAACCTGGGCCGCTCCCTGCTGGCGCAGGAAGCCCAGGCAGCCGCCCAGCTGGCCGCTTCTGCCTATAATAATCTGGAATTTGACCTGCAAACAGGGGAGCGTGGCAGTCGCCACCACCTTGTGGAAGACCTTATCTGCCACCTTACAGGGGCAGAAGCCGCTCTGGTGGTGAACAATAACGCGGCGGCCGTCTTGCTTGTGCTAAGCGCCCTGTGCGCAGGGGGGGAAGTTCTTGTCTCCCGCGGGCAACTTGTGGAAATTGGCGGCTCTTTCCGTATACCGGATGTATGCGAAAAAAGCGGGGCAAAACTCCGGGAAGTGGGCACCACCAACCGCACCCACCTGAAAGACTATGAAAACGGCCTGAACGAAAACACCCGCGCGCTGTTGCGGGTGCATACC
>CAZJOG010000221.1:0-3840 GCA_964547565.1 uncultured Desulfovibrionaceae bacterium | reverse complement strand
GGGGCACCTTGCGCCATCTTTGGGGGGGGTGGAACTTACCATAGCCTTGCTGGCGGTTGTTGATGCAGGCCGCGACCCTAGCATCTGGGATGTAGGCCACCAGACCTACCCCTGGAAACTGCTTACAGGCCGTGCGGCCGTGTTTCCCACACTGCGCACTATGGGGGGAATTTCCGGTTTTCCCAAACGCACAGAGAGTATGTACGACGCATTTGGCACAGGCCATGCCTCCACCAGTATATCCGCGGCTTTGGGTTTTGCTACGGCGCGTGATCTGGCAGGCAGCCATGAGCATGTTATCGCCGTGATAGGGGATGGCGCGCTTACAGGCGGCATGGCGCTTGAAGCGTTAAACCATGCTGGTGGTTTGGGCAAACGCCTTATTGTTATTCTGAATGATAATGAAATGTCTATTTCTGAAAATGTAGGCGCACTCTCGCTGTTTTTAAGCCGCGGGCTTTCCCAGTCGTGGATGCGGAACTTTAAGGAAGCAACAGGCAGGTTTTTTCTTTCCATACCCAAAATAGGCAAGTGGGTATACAATGTTATGCAGCGCAGTGAACACAGCTTTAAAAGCTTTTTTACGCCCGGCATGTTGTTTGAGGCTTTCCGGTTTAACTATATTGGGCCTGTAGATGGCCATGATCTGGAGGAGCTGGAACGCAGCCTTGCCCTTGCCAAAGACCAGCAAAGCCCTGTGCTTTTGCATGTACGCACCAAAAAAGGCAAAGGGTACAGCCCTGCGGAACAAGACCCGGCCCGCTTCCATGGTATTTCCAGCTTTGAACCGGAAACCGGCCTTATTACCCCCCCGGTGCAGGCTTCGCAAAAAATCCCCAAAGCCGGCCTGTCTTCTTTGGGTTTTACAAAAGTTTTAGGTAATACCCTGAAAGAATTGGGGGAAAATGATCCTAAAATTGTGGTGATAAGCGCCGCCATGCCAGATGGCACAGGGACAAAAATTTTTCAACAAGCATACCCCAACCGTTTTTTTGATGTAGGCATATGCGAGGAACACGCGGTGACCTTTGCGGCGGGTCTTGCCAGCCGAGGTTTTAAGCCGGTAGTGGCCCTGTATTCCACATTTTTGCAAAGGGCGTATGACCAGCTTTTGCATGATGTGTGCCTGCAAAATCTGCCCGTGGTGTTTTGTGTAGACAGGGCGGGGCTTGTTGGGGAAGATGGCCCCACCCACCACGGCATGTTTGATCTTTCCTTCCTGCGTTCCATGCCGCATATGCGTATTGTGGCCCCCAGAGATGAAATGATGTTACGCCACGCGCTTTTTACGGCTCTTAATGGGCCTGTCAAAGGCCCTATTGCCATACGCTATCCCAGAAGGGCCAGCCGCTTCCCGGGCGCTTTTGCAGAAGAAATACGGGTGTTGCCCGAAGCGCAGGGGGAAATTCTGGTGCAGAGCTTACCCACACAATCGCCAGAAAAAGCCACATGCCTGCTGGCCTGCGGCCTTATGGCCCACATGGGGGCTACAGTGGCCCGCCTGGTGGGGCATAACAGTGGCCTTACACCCACAGTGTTTGATGCTGTCTGGATAAAACCATTACCCGCAGAGCAAATTCTGGATCTTGCCCGCACCCATAAACGCCTTGTGCTGGTAGAAGAAAACACCGGGGTGGGTGGTTTTGCTTCCGCTGTTTTGGAGCTTCTGGCAGATAATAATCTTTTGGATGGATTGCGGGTAAAACGTTTTTCTTTGCCAGATGCTTTTGTGGAACATGGTTCTGTAGAGCAACTTTTTGAAAAACTTGGCCTTGGGCTGGATACTCTGGCGGAAAAAATACAGGCTTTTATGGCAGAAGAATAAAAAAATCGGCGTGTTATAAAACACAGCCGAACAAATACAAAGCCGCATAAGGCAAAAAAATATTGTAGTAAAAATTACCTCTGGCGGAGGGAGAGGGATTTGAACCCCCGGATGCCTCACGGCATCAACGGTTTTCAAGACCGCCGCATTAAGCCACTCTGCCATCCCTCCGCGTGTGTTTACACCGGCAAGTGCCTGCCCGGCGTATAAACGCGATGTAAGAAAAACAGGTATACCATTTTTCAAAAAAACTCAAACAGAAAGATGCGGTTTTTTGGGCACAAAGCCGCAGGTATACATTATCTGCTTTTTTGTGAGTATTTGCGCGTTTTTTTGGCCCTTTTTTTGCATATTTTGCCTAATGCGGAAACAAAGACAGTTTTTGCCCGGGGGATATGTTTTTTTCCCGAAAACATAGAGCCTCCATAAAGAGAACTCTAATATGTTTTGTTTTTCAGCCGATAAATCCTGCAGGAGGTATTCCTATGTCCGCCCTTGCTCCTCTTTCTCCTCAGCAGGCCATGCCTGTTTCTTTGTTGAATCCCGTTTCCGGGGTCTCTGGCAGTGCCGCGCAGTCTTCTGCGCCCCCTACTATGGCGCAAAAAGAGGAACTGCCGCTTGAAGCAGGGCTTGGTAAAGCCGATTTTTCCAGCAAAATATGGTCGTCCTCTGAAGAGGCGGCTTTTGATATGTCCACCTACACCAGCCACGGTACACTTGTGGAAGTAAAGGCGGGCAAGGAAAGTTTTCGCTTTGGTAAACAGGCGGCAGAAGGCCGCTTCCAGATGGCGGGTGCAAATTCCCCCCTGAGTATGGAACTTACCCTCACCCAGGCAAACGGGGATAAACAAACCTTTACTATTACAGAATCCATGCGTCTTTTGGAAGACAAGCAGGGCAATATAAGACTGGATAATACCAGTAAAAAGCTGGAAGAAGGCACAAGCGCCATAGTGCTGAACCTGGACGATAATGCCACCCTTGAGGGTACAGATGGGAATGATATTTTGCTTAATTTTGGCCGTAATGCCACACTGGATGGCGGCGATGGTAATGATGTGCTGATGAGCATGGGCGACAAAACCACCCTGAAAGGTGGCGATGGGAATGACCGCCTGAAAATAGTGCGCGATGTAATACGCAAAGAAAACGTGGGGGATTTCCACGGTATTTCCCGCGAACAGGGGGCACTCACAGGGTTTGATCAAGGTGTTTCTGCCGTGCTGGATGGCGGGGCAGGGGATGATTTTATAGAAGCAGACACCAAGCTGGACACTGCCACAATAAATGGCGGCGACGGCAATGATACTGTCCGCATAAAATCTGCCATTAACAGCAAAATCATACTGGGCAATGGGGACGATACTCTGGACGCAGACGCCCTTGTTGGCACCACAGTGGAAGGCAATGATGGGAATGACACCATTAAGGCCGACACTCTGTTACGCTCCTCCATTAACGCTGGGGCCGGGGATGATACTATCACCCTGGGTTCCATGCGGGAAAGCAGTGTATTGGGTGGCGATGGGAATGACACAATAACCGTTACAGGAAAAATGTCTGACAGCCTGATAGACGGTGGTAATGGTGATGATACCATCCGTGTGGATACCATGGACACCAGCATTATCCGCGGGGGTGAAGGCAATGACACCATACGCGTGCGTGAGGTTAGCCAAAGTGTTATAGACGCAGGCGCAGGGGATGATACCCTGAATCTGGGTACAGTGAGTGGCAGTGTTATTATGGCCGGGGAAGGCAATGATACGGTGACCGCTGAATATATAGAAAATTCTGTTGTGGATTTGGGCGATGGGGATGATACCTTTTATGCGGAAAAAGCCTATACAAATCTTGTATTAGGCGGCAATGGCAATGACTCCATCCGCTTTGACAAAAGCCGCGTGAATATTATAGATGGTGGTGAAGGGGATGACCTTATTCTGGCTCATAAAAACTCTAATATCATTATGGGTGATAACTATACCCTGACAGAAGAACAGTATAACCTGCAG
>CAZJOG010000220.1:0-3869 GCA_964547565.1 uncultured Desulfovibrionaceae bacterium | reverse complement strand
AGCAAAGCGCGATGGTGGGCGGCGCAAACCCCAGAGGGGTTTGTTTTTAGTCTGGACGTTCCCACTATGTGGGAACGCCGTTTTTGTTTAATAGGCATTTCCCTATTGATTGAAAACACTCGCAATGTTCCATTGACCTGCCCCTTTGTGTAACAGGTTGTGTCTTTTTGTTACACCCAAAAGGTTACACATGTAACTAAAATACCCACATTGTATAAAGGCAGACGAGGGAATTTTTCTTTGCGTTATGTTTTTATTATTATATTACAGTATGATATAGGAAATAATCAACTTTGGCACGGCACTTGCTACATGGAGGGTACAGACGGCATGTGATACACAAAACCTTCGGCCCGTTATCTGTAATTTTTCAACCCATTTTTTTGGAGATTCGTATATGAAAAAGTCCATTCTTCCCGTTCTTGCTTTAGGTGCCTTTTTGGCTGGTAATGCTATAGCCGCTACACCTGCGGAAGCCCGCATGGGTTGCAGCGCAGATTGCCCCGCCTACGCCGGTGTTGTCAGTGATTTTACCCCGGAACAGGAAGCCCGCCTGGATACTCTGGTGCAGGAGCATATCGCTGTTGTGCAACCACTGCGCACACAACTGGATGAAAAAATGCTTGAACTGAAAATGCTTTCCCCCAACCCCAATACAAAACCCGAAACCATCAGCGCCCTCACCAAAGAAGTTTCTGGCCTGCGTAATCAGTTAGATCAGGAAAATGCCTCCTTCCGCGCTAAGCTGGAAAAAGAAGGCCTGCCTTCCTTCGGCGGTATGGGTATGGGACAGCGCGGCATGGGCCGTGGTTCCATGGGTGGCCATAACGGTGGCCACAATGGTGGCCACTGGTAAGCCCGGCAAGGCTTATTCCTCTCCCTGTATATGCAGGGGAAGCTCGCAAGGGGAGCTTCCCCTGCTTTTTTATAGCAATACCCCCATAATGCGCAAATTTTTGCGAATCATGGGGGTATTGCTGTTGGTAATAAGCCGGAATGTTTTGAAAATGATCTGGCAGTTGTCCCAGTGTCCAGTGTCTAATTGCAAAAATTTTGAACATAATGTTGTTCAAAATTTTCGCAGGATCGTTCGCAAAAAAACGTGGTTTTTTGCTCACTTACGCCGCTTACGGCGGCGTAAAACCCTACGGGTTTTATAGTGTTTGCTTTTGCAAGTAAACACTAGCCTGTCAGGCAAATTTGCAGTGGCCCATATCTTTGTAGCAGCTGTTACAGGATATGCAGGCTGCGGGGGTTACGTTCCCTGTCATCCACCGCAGGGGCAGGTTTGGTTCTCGGATAAGGGGGCGGGAGAGGGAGAAGTACGGGATATTGTCCTGGTTGAGGATTTTTTCCATATTTTCCGGTGATCTGTGGCCGCCCACAAGGATAATGGGTGTATAGACATGTTGTTTGAGGATTTGGGCAAATTCCAGAAAATAGGCTTCGTTAACGCCGGGTTTAATGCCCGGGCGGGAGGTGCCGTTTGCGCTTATTTCTATGGAATCAATGCCTGCCAGTTCCAAAAGTTTGCATATGGCGGTGGCTTCCTGTGGGGTGATACCATTTGGTATAAAGTCATGGAAGTTAATTTTGATGCTGGTATGGAAATTTTTGGTATTGGCGCGGATGGCGTTGAGGATTTCCAGGATAATGCGCGCGCGGTTGCGGGTATTACCACCGTAAGCGTCTGTTCTGTGGTTTGTGGCAGGGCAGAGAAAACGGCTTAGGAAAAAGCCGTGGGCAGCGTGTATTTGCACTCCGTCGAACCCGGCCTGTTGGGCGCGTTGGGCTGTTTGCGCAAAAAGAGCGACAGTGCGCTGTATTTGTTCGGTTGTGAGTTCATTGATGGTGAGTTCGTGGTAGTGACCGGATTGGGGGTCAAGGCGCATATCGTCAAAAATAGCAAGCTGCATAAGAAGGCGGCAGTTGTGTATTTTGACGCGGTCTACCAGGCGGGCGTATTCCGGGATAAGGGAATCTGTATGCAGGCGCATAAGGCCGGGCATATCGTCCAGGCTGTCTTCTGTGACAATGCAGGCGCCTGTGATAATAGCCCCCACGCCACCTTCTGCGAGTTTTTGGTAAAGCTGGAGCAGGCTTCCCGGCAGGGTTCCGTCCGGGTTAGCCAGACCTTCGCAGGTCGCGGAGCGGAAAAGGCGGTTTTTAAGGCGCATGTGGGGGAGAGTGGTAGAATCAAAGAGGGTGAGCATGCTTACACCAGCCGGGTCACATTATCCAGGCGGTTGCCCGGCAGAAGGAGAACAGGGGCAATATCAATAAGGGTATAGGCACCGAAATTTTGTTGGGATTGGAGGCGGCAGGCGGCGCGGGCGGCAGAAACCATAACCTGGGCGGTAAGGGCAGGGTTATTAATACGCATATCAAACTCAAGCCGCTGGTTGGAGGTAGTGCCGGATGCGCCAAGGCGCTCCAGTTTTACGCCGTGGGAGGCGTCTGCGACAAAGGGCATTTCTTCTGCTGTAACCTGCCGTATTTCAAGGGGGTCGTGGGCAAAGTAATCGTCAGCGGCAATGGCGGCTTTAACCTGATCAAAGCTGGCATTTTTTTCGAGGACAACATACACAAGGCGGGAGTGGCGTCCGCCGCCAAGGGGCAGGGTAAGGGAACAGGCGTCTGCCACGCCTTTGATGGCGCGGGCAGCAACAGAGTGCCCCATAGAGCGGCCGCGGCCAAAGTTGGTAAAGCTGGTACCTGTGGGCACCATAGCTTCAAAAAGGGCACGCAGGACAGAATCTGTCCCCGGGTCCCAGCCTGTGGCAAAAATGGAAACAGCTTTGGCTTTTTGGGCGGCGCTGTCCAGCTCTGTTAAAACTGTGGGGATTTCCCCGTGGATATCAAAGCTGTCGACTGTGGCAATACCTTGGGAAAGAAGCGTTTTAACAAGAGCCGGGACATCACGCGAAGGGGTGGCAAGAAGGACAACATCCGGTTTGCCCTGGGATTTTATCAGCTCTTCCAGGGTGGCAAATTCCGGCAGGTTGTGGGCATTGCCTTTGCCAACGGAAGATGGGCGGCGGATAACACCCAGGCATGTAGCATCTGGGGCTATGGAAAAAGCGTCCAAAGCATAACGTCCAATGTTGCCAAGGCCATAAACGGCGGCTGTAAAAGACATAAGAATTCCTTTTAAATATGCAGCATCATGCCTATTTCGTCGCACTTATAGAATTTTGGGCATTTGCTGCATTCTGCCCAAACAACGGGGGGAATGGTGCTACGTTCTATAGTTTCAAACCCCAGGCTTTTAAAAAAGCCTTCAGAGAGGGTAAAGGTAAAGAGGTGATGCACACCTATGGCTTTGGCGTCCTGTATCAGGGCTTCCACCATAGCGCGGCCGTGGCCTTTGCGTTGCAGTTTGGGGTGCACAGCAACGGAACGCACTTCTGCCAGGTCTTCCCAGAGTACATGCAGGCCACCGCAGGCCACAACACGTTCCACGCCTTCCTGTTCCACAGTCATCACTTTATAGTCTTTGATGGACTGGTAGAGGTAGAGGGGGCCGCGGGCCAGCATGATACGGGCGGAAGCAAATTCGTTAATAAGCAGGGACATGCCGTCCACATCCGGTATGGTGGCGGGTCTGGGTGTTATGCTGGCGGGGGCGCGGGCAACATCCAGGGTAAACAAAACCCCACTGTCTTGGGCTTCTTCCACAGGTACAGCTGCAAGGGTATGCAGGTGTGGGGTAAGCTCCTGTTCTGGCAGAAGCGGTTGGGGAATTTGGGGGGAGCGCGGCCGGTGGCGAACCCGGGGTGTGTGAGTGCGGGTGAGAGTTTTTTATGGAGCATGGGGCTCTCTATTGGCGGGATTTTTGGGCAAGCATGGGGCTTTCTAGGGGGGGGGAA
>CAZJOG010000219.1:0-3968 GCA_964547565.1 uncultured Desulfovibrionaceae bacterium | reverse complement strand
CCTCGGTAAGGTCGCGGGATTCCTCAGAAACAAAGATAGTGAGTTTGTGCAGCATAATGGGAAAAATTTTTGTCTAAAGGGTTATTAAAAAAAATGCTATACGCTACACTTACCTTCTTTCCCTTGCCTGGTAACGGCCCATACGTTTTTCCAGACGTCTGGAAGTGGCCGTAAGAGCCCAGCAAATAAGAAAATACATAACGCCGATAGTGAAATAAAGCTCTGCAGAAGCTGTAACCGTGCGGTTGTCAATTTGGGTTGCCGCGCGCGTAAGTTCTGTAATACCAAGTACATAGGCAAGAGAGGTGTCTTTTGTAAGGGAAACAAACTGGTTTACAAAAGAAGGTATCATATTACGCAAAGCCTGCGGCAGTATAATAAAAAGCATAGCCTGTATATGGGAAAGACCAGTGCTGCGGGCGGCTTCCATTTGTCCTTTTGGCAGGGCAAGTACACCAGCGCGCACAATTTCCGCAATATAGGCGGATGTAAAAATAACAAAGGCAACAAGAGCGCTTTCTATTTCCGGTAATTGCTGGTTAAAAAGTATGGGCAGGAGGAAATAAAACCAAAAAATCACCATAAGCAGGGGGATGCCGCGGATAAATTCAATATAAAAAGTAGATGTCCAGCGTAAAATGCGGTTATTGGAAAGGCGCATAAGCCCAAATGCAAGGCCAATCCAGAAAGCAAAAAAAATGCCTACAATGGAAAGGTAAATAGTAAGGGCAATACCTCCAAGAGGGCCATTAGGCCATGCACCAACAAGAAGGTAGTCAAAATTACGGTATACAACGTCCCAGTTACCCATGTTGGTTTCTCCCTGTTGGTACAGTGCCGGATGTGCTGGAAGTGCGCAAAGCGCGGGCATTGTATTGGGTAATAAGGAAGGAAACAAGCAGGGAAACAACAAGGTACAGAATGGTAGACACGGTAAATGGTTCAAAACCGCGTGCCGTGTGCGATTCTACCTGACGCGCCATATAGGTAAGTTCTGCTACACCAATAACCATACAGAGAGAGGAGTTTTTGAATAAATTCAGCGCCTGGGAAATAAGTGGGGGTATAATAATACGGAAAGCCTGGGGCAAAACAACATACACCATGGATTGCATAAAACTAAGGCCAACGGCGCGGGAGGCTTCAAGCTGGGTTTGGGGTATGGAAAATATGCCGGAGCGCAATTCTTCTGCAATAAAAGCAGATGTATAAATAGAAAGGGCAATAACACCGGCGGCAAATTCAATATTTTGCTGATAGAGCCAGTCTTTGACAAACTCTGGTAAGACGGCGTCTGAACCAAAGTACCAGAAGAGTATTTGTACCAGAAGAGGGGTGTTGCGAAAAAATTCTGTGTACGCGGCGCCAATCCAGGTGAGAGGCCAAACTTTGGAAAGGCGCATAACGGCAACAGCAGTTCCCAGCAAAAGGGCAAAAAAAAGACTTATGGCGGAGATTTGCAAGGTTGTATAAAAGCCTTGTATCAGCCAGTCTAAATATTCGCCGCCGAGCACTATATTCCAGTTAAATACATATCCCACTGATTTTCCTGCGTTAATCGTAAAAAAACTTTTTTGGAAAAGGGAGGAGAGAAACACCTTTTTGTTTACAAAAAAGGTTTTTCCCTCCCCCAAAATTCACCCCACTATGGCCAAAGTTCCATGTTCCATTGAAGGGGAATATGGTAGTTGGTATCCGGGCCAAACCAGCGGGCGTATATTTCCTGGTACTTGCCGGTACGCCACATATCCATAAGGGCAAAGTTTACGGCGTCGCGCAGTTTGGAGTCATTTTCCACCATGCCCACGGCATAGGGTTCAGAGGCGATGAAGTCGCCCACAACTTCCCACTGGGAGGGGTCGGGGTCAGAGTTTTTCAGGCCCACAAGGATAGGTTCGTCTGTGGTTACGGCAACAACCTTACCTTGCTTAAGGGCAAGGAAAGCCTGGGGGTATTCGTCAAAAGAAACAACTGTGCAATCAGGCTGGGCGGTTTTCATATTTTTTTCGGAAGTGGAGCCTTTTACACTGCCCACGCGCTTGTCTTTGAGGTCAGCGGCTGAGGCAATGCCCCCATCCTTTTTGACAAGCAGGCGCTGGCCGGCGTCAAAATAGGTGATGGAAAAGTCAACGGTGTCGTCGCGCGCGATGGAGTGGGTCATGGTGGCGAGGATAACATCCACAGAACCCTGGGTCAGCATGGGGATGCGGGTGGCGCTGGAAACAGTTTTGTACTCTGCTTTTACGCCCATGAAGGCGGCAATGCCATCGCAAAGCTGTACGTCAAAGCCTGTAAGTTGTTTGGTTTGTTCATCAATAAAACCAAAGGGAACGGTGGAGTCACGCACACCGCATACAAGGGTGCCACGGGCTTTAATATCGTCCAGTTTGCCTGCTACCGCGTCTGTTGCCGGGAAAGCAAAGAGGGTAACAAGGGCAAGGGCGAGGAATCGTTTCATAACACAACCTCCGTCTAATTGCTTTTTACGTTAAAAGAACAATATGCTAAAGGCCTTTGGGCCGTAGAGCTAGAGTATTTCTTTGAGAAAGGCCTGGGTACGCTCATGCCTGGGGGTGGTAAAAAAGACATCTGGCGTGGCTTCTTCCAAAATTTCGCCATGGTCCATAAAAATAATACGGTCCGCCACTTCACGGGCAAAACCCATTTCATGGGTTACGCAAAGCATGGTCATACCTTCGCGGGCAAGATCCTTCATGACGTTTAAAACTTCGTTAATCATTTCAGGGTCAAGGGCAGAGGTGGGTTCATCAAACAGCATCACTTTGGGCTGCATGGCAAGGGCGCGGGCAATAGCCACACGCTGCTGCTGACCACCGGAAAGTTCCACAGGGTATTTGTGTGCCTGGCTGGAAATGCCTACGCGCTCCAAAAGGGCCATGGCCTGGGTAATAGCGGCGGCTTTGGGTGTTTTACGAACTTTTGTGGGGGCTAAGGTAACATTTTCCAGAATAGTAAGGTGGGGGTAAAGGTTAAACTGCTGGAAAACAATACCAACTTCTGTGCGTAATTCGTTTACATCCACACTTTTATCGTAAATGCTTTTTCCTTCCAGAGTGATAGTGCCACGTTGTATGGGTTCCAGGCGGTTGAGGCAGCGGATGAATGTGCTTTTACCAGAGCCTGAAGGGCCGCAAATAACAAGCACTTCCCCTTTTTCCACGTGTTCATTTATTCCTTTAAGAACCTGGAAATCCCCGTACCATTTGTGGATATCCTGGAATTCGATCATGGCCATGTATAACCCTCCACGGTCGTGTTGTCGCCTTGAGAAAATGGCGTAAACAAAACGCAGGCAGGATAAAAAATTCTGCCGCGTAGTCCGCATTTTTCTTAATATAGGCTTTTTTTCTCCTGCCCGCAAGACTTTGGGAGCAGGAAATTAAAATTAACCGTGTGGGTACCCGGGGAATAAAAGGATCTTTTCCCCATGCAGAGAAGGTATAAATTCACCTTTGGGAAAAATTCCCTCTGTCAAACTATTGACAGGGGAGTGAAACTGGGGAAAAGTTAACAGAACAAAATAATGAGCAGGGGAAGGTCAAAGAATGGGCCAAAGTGGTATTATTGGTGAAAGCTCCACTCTTGCGGAAGTATTCCGTGTACTTGCCAAAGTGGCGCCCACAGACAGCACTGTGCTTGTGACCGGGGAATCCGGCACAGGCAAGGAGCTTATGGTGCGCGCCCTGCATGCGCAAAGCCAACGCAGTGACAAGCCTTTTGTGCCCATAAACTGCGGGGCTATACCCCATGAACTGTTGGAATCTGAACTTTTTGGCCATGAAAAAGGGGCCTTCACCCATGCCATACGCACTAAACCCGGGCGTTTTGAAATGGCGGAAGGGGGCACTATTTTTTTGGATGAAATAGGGGAAATGGATATAACCCTGCAGGTAAAAATTCTTAGGGTTTTGCAGGAAAAAGAAATAGAGCGTGTGGGGGGCGGTGGC
>CAZJOG010000218.1:0-3982 GCA_964547565.1 uncultured Desulfovibrionaceae bacterium | reverse complement strand
CTGGGTGCCTGGGACTTGGATTCCAAGCTGGAAATGGCCATGGACGCGCTGCGCTGCCCACCCCCTGACACATTAGTTTCTGTTATTTCTGGCGGGGAAAAACGCCGGGTGGCTCTTTGCCGTCTTTTACTCCAGGCACCGGATATCCTGTTGCTGGACGAACCCACCAACCATCTGGACGCAGAGTCCGTGGGCTGGCTGGAGCGTTTTCTTCAGCAATACCCGGGTACTGTTATCGCTGTAACACACGACCGTTATTTTCTGGATAATGTGGCAGGCTGGATTCTGGAATTGGACCGCGGCCGCGGCATACCGTGGAAAGGTAACTATTCCTCATGGTTAGAACAAAAAGAAGCCCGTCTGAAACAGGAAGAAAAAGCAGATACGGAGCGCCAGAAAACACTGGCGAGGGAACTGGAATGGATACGCATGTCTCCCAAAGGCCGCCATGCCAAAGGCAAAGCGCGTATTAACGCCTATGAGGCCATGCTGAGCCATGAAAGTGAACGTTTGGCCGCAGAGCTGGAAATTTATATACCGCCTGGCCCGCGCCTTGGGAAAACGGTTATTGAAGCGCACGGCATGTCTAAAGCCATGGGCGAAAGACTGCTTATGGAAAATGTGGAGTTTATTCTTCCCCCAGGGGCTATTGTGGGGATTATTGGCCCCAATGGCGCGGGTAAAACCACACTTTTTAAGATGATAGCCGGCCTTGAAAAGCCGGATTCTGGTGAGCTAAAAGTGGGCGAAACGGTTAAACTTGCCTATGTGGACCAGGGCCGCGAATCCCTGACACCAGGTAAAACCGTGTACGAAATTCTGAGCGAAGGCAATGACAATGTGCGCCTTGGCAATAAAGAAATGAATGCCCGCGCGTACTGTGGCCGCTTTAACTTTATTGGGCAGGATCAGCAGAAAAAAGTGGAACTGCTTTCTGGTGGCGAACGTAACCGCCTGCACCTTGCCCGTATGCTTAAATCTGGCGCAAATGTGCTTTTACTGGACGAACCTACTAATGATCTGGACGTTAACACCATGCGTGCGCTGGAAGACGGTCTGGAAAATTTTGCAGGCTCCGTGCTTGTGGTCAGCCACGACCGCTGGTTTCTGGACCGTCTGGCAACCCATATTCTTGCCTTTGAAGACGAGGGCAAGGTGGAATTTTTTGATGGGAACTACACGGAATACGAAGAAGATCGCAAAAAACGTCTTGGAAAAGATGCCGATACTCCTCACAGGGCCAAATTCCGCAAACTAACGCGTTAACGCCTCACTCCTAAAACCCTACGAAAGGTGTGTTATGACTAAAGAAATGTATCGTCTTGTAACCCGCAGTGATTTTGATGGTGTTGTGTGTGCTGCCCTTCTTAAGGAAATGAACCTGATTGATGAAATCAAGTTTGTGCATCCTAAGGATATGCAGGATGGCAAAATTGCCATCACTGGCCGCGATATTACCACTAACCTTCCTTACAATGCCGCCGCCCATCTGGTGTTTGACCACCACCACTCCGAAGCCCTGCGTGAAGGGGAAATGTTCCCCAATTATGTTCTCTCGCCCGATGCGCCTTCCACTGCCCGTGTGGTCTATGAACACTTTGGTGGTGAGCTTACCTTCCCCCCGCATTTTGTAGAACTGGTCACAGCCTGCGATAAAGCAGATTCCGCCCAGTTTACTATTGACGAAGTTTTGCGTCCCACAGGCTGGGTGCTTTTTAACTTCCTTATGGACCCCCGTACTGGTCTTGGTCGTTTCCGCGATTTTACAAAAAGCAACTACGACCTTATGATGATGCTTATTGATTACTGCAAAGACCATAGCGTGGAAGACATTCTGGAATTGCCTGATATCCGGGAACGTGTGGAACTTTACAACGCCCATGCCAAAAATGCACGCGAACAAATAGCCCGCTGCACCAAAGCCTATGGCCCCAACAAAAATGTGCTTGTGCTGGATTTACGCGAGGAAGAAACCATTTGGCCTACTAACCGCTTTATGGTGTATGCCCTTTTCCCGTCTGCGGAAATTTCCATACATGTGATGTGGGGCCTAAAACAGCAAAACACGGTGTTTGCTGTGGGTAAATCTATTATTAACCGCAACAGCACCAAGGATATTGGGGAAATTATGCTGCGTTATGGCGGGGGCGGTCATGAAGCCGCGGGTACCTGCCAGGTGCCAAATGAAAATGCGGCCAAACTGCTGGATGAAGTGATAGCGCTACTGGTGTAAAATACCCACGACTTATTGAACCTTCTGTATAAAAAACTCCCTGAAAACAGGGAGTTTTTTTATGTATTCCAGTTTGGTACTCTAGGTAATCCTGTTAACCAGGCGCTTATGGCCTGAGCATAGTGTCCAGATACCATGTGCGTATAGCAATATAAGGTTCAAGTGACGCTTTAACTAATGTTTCATAAGGGGCAATAATAACATCCGCTTCATTAAAGTTACGGAAAAGTGTTTCCCCTACAGAAGCCTGCCATGGGATAAAGTAGCCCTTAGGGTCAAGGAAAGAATCGCCCACACGGCCAAAGGCGTTGCGTACTGTGCTGGGCCCAAGGAAGGGTATCACAAAATAGGGGCCTTCCGGTATTCCCCATACTGCCATGGTGTAACCAAAGTTCAGGGTTTCCGGTTTGTATTCGTAATAGGGGCGGTCTTTTTGTGCAACATCCGCAAAGCCAAAGCTTGTCATGGTATTTGCCATAAAGCGGCCCAGCTCCACACCTGCCTGACCAAAGTCACCCTGCAGGATACTGTTTACCATGCGTACAGGCGCCAGTAAGTTATGGGTAAAATTGGAAATACCGCTTCGGAAGGTTTTAGGGACTATTTGGGTATAGGTTTTGTGTACAGGTTTTACAAGATGCAACAGGAGAAAGTCGTTTGTGCGTGTCCAGGAACGGTTCCATGTTTCAAACGGGTCGGCAACGGGTGCTGCGTCTTCTGTGTCATAATCATCCAAACTTGTTGTGCTTACTTCCGGCAGTTTTACTTCTGGCATGGAGGGGGAGTAAGTATAATAATCATACGCAGTTTCACTGCGGTTGGCGCAGCCAGCAAACGTAAAACACAAACTTAAAAGCAAGGTAATGGCAAGGCGTTGCATACAACCTCTTTATTTGGCTGCGGCCTGTTCCTGGGCTTTTTTCTCCACAAGATGGATAAGGTCGTCAGGGTTATTTTTTGCAAGAATATCTTTAAACTGTTCTCTGTAATTTTTGATTAAGCTGGCATTTTCAATAATAACATCATACACAACCCATCTGTCATTTTTTTCCAACATACGAAACGCAAATGGGTAGGTTTTGTCTTTAGCGTAGAACAACAATTTTACTTCTACACGCGCGCCAATGTCGGAAGAAATTTCCACTGCGTATGCTGCACGTTCCCCGCTGTAACTGTCCAGCATATCAATATAGGTATTACGCAACAATGTGGTAAATGCGGTCTGGAAGCGTTTTTTTTGCTCCGGGGTAAATTTTTTCCATTGGGGGCCAATGGTGCGTGAAGAAAATTCTTCAAAATCAAAAAAATACAAGGCCTCTTTTTCAATCTGCTGGCGTGTTTCCTGCTTTTTTGCGGGGTCTTTAAAGGCCGGGTCACGCATAAGAGAAAGTATTTCCTGCGTGCCTTTTTCCACTGTTTCCCGTGGGGTAAGGGAAGCGGCAAAGGCAGATGTAACAAATAAAAGGCAAAGAAAAAAGGGAAGAAGCTTTTTCATTTTATAGCTCCAAACACAAAGTTGCTGATAAGGTTTTCAAAATCCAGGCTAGATTCCGTATCTGTTATAGTAGCGCCTGCGCTTAAGTATGTTTCTGAGGCACCCGGAGAAAGAGCTATGTATTTATCCCCAATAAGGCCGCTTGTTTTGACAGAGGCTATTACGTCGTCACTCAGGCGTATGGTGTTATCAATACGCATATGCACAACAGCCAGATAATTTTCCGGATCAAGGGTGATGGAAGTAACTCTGCC
>CAZJOG010000217.1:0-4034 GCA_964547565.1 uncultured Desulfovibrionaceae bacterium | reverse complement strand
GGCGAGCAGCCCCCCAGTATCCGTACCTGTTTTTATGCGGGTGTAGCCAGATACGCGGTTATAGCGTCAAAGGCTTCGGTCAGGGCTGGTTGGGTAGGGGGGAGGAGATTGTCTATATTTTCGGCTTTTTTGAGGGCTGCGTCCAGGGTAGTGGCGCATTCGGAGAGCTTTTTAGCGCCCATACTGGCGGCTACGCCTTTGAGGGTATGTGCCAGGCGTTCGGCTGTTTCTATGTCGCCCTCCGCCACTTTTTGTTGGATTTCGGGTACAACATTACGTTGTTGGTCCATAAAGCGGCCAAGGAGTTTGCGGTATAGGGTGGCATTACCTGCCACGCAGTGTATGCCAAATTCTGTATCCAAAACTGGGCTGCTCATGGTTCCTCCTGGAGCAGGGGTAGGTACTGCTCGCGCAAATATATGTTAAGGAAAATCTTATCAGAAAGCGTTATCCTTAGCAAGTCATATAAAAAGTGTGTTTAGGGGGAGTTTTGGGAGGGGTGGAAGAAGATTTAAACGCGGTCAGCGTAGAGGTTTTCCAGAAAATCTTCCATCGCGGTATCCATTTGGGGTATAAAGGGTTCAATTTCAATTTTTTTTTGGCACTGGGGGCAAAACATATAGGCTTCGTGGCAGGTTCTGCGGATTTGGAGATTTTGCGAACAGTCAGGGCAGGGGAGGGAAGTGGTAGCTTCGCGGGCGGCACGGAAAAAGGCCATAGTACTCTCTTGGGTTAGAGTTTCAGAGTTCCTGACGGAACTGGAGGGATTGGCGCAGGGTTTCGCGGTCCATAAATTTTACTTCTGCGCCAAGGGGTATACCTTGGGCGAGGCGGGTGATGCGGATATGGGGGAAGCGGCGGCCTATTTCTTCGCGGACATAGGCGGCTGTGGCTTCTGCTTCTGCGGTGGCGCCGAGGGCGAAAATAATTTCGTCTATTTCGTTTTCCGCAAGGCGTTCGTGCAGGCGGGCCATTTCGAGGGAGCCTGCTCCGTCCAGGGGGGAGATAGAGCCGCCAAGGATAAAGTAGAGGCCTTTAAAGAAGGCGCCTTCTTCCATGGTGAGCATACTGTCCCATTCCGCGACAAGGCAGAGGGTATTTTTTTTCCGGGAAGGGTCTGTGCAGAGGGCGCAGGGGCTTTTTTCTGCAAGGGCGCCGCAGCGGGAGCAAATATGCAGGTTATCGCGCAGGGAGGAAATATTTTGTCCAAGGCGGCGAGCTTCGGTTTCCGGCCATTTCAGCAGGGCCATGGCGGCGCGCATGGCGGATTTGGGGCCAAAGCCGGGCAGGCGGGCAAACTGTTCCACAATAACATGGAGAGGTTCTGGTATTTTTTGCATGGATTAGAAGCCAAGTTCTGATTCAACACCGCGTATGGCGGGCAGGGGGGTAAAGACGGTACGCATGGAGGCAGGGCCGTAGTTTACAACAAACATGCCGGCGAATTTTTTATCTTTGTATACTTCCACACGGTAGGAGTTGCCGGTGGTATCCAGGGAGTATTTTTCCAAAAAATCTTTGCGGGAGATTTTGAGGTTACTTTCGCAACCTTTACGCAGGTCTGCGCCAATGGCGTTAATTCGGTAGCCGTCAACAGGTTCCACAAGGAAATGGTCTTTAACCTGTACCATAGCGCCAAAGCGAACTTCCTGCCGTATGCCGTCTATCAGTACATGGACACTTTGGAGGCTGGTATCCATTTCCAGTGTTTCGGTTTTGAAAGAGGTGACGGTATTATTGCCATAGTGGATGGAAAGGGTATTTTTGGCGCTGAGGGCGGCAATAATGGGGGAAGTGGCGTCAATGGCTTCTTCTCCGCCTTTGGGGAGGGGGAGGACACCTGCCTGTTTGGGGCGGATATTTTCCAGAGGCAGGGTGATACGGTTATCTAAAAAGCCAACATAAATGTGGGAGCTAAGGGCTTTGCGAACACCTGCGGGAGAAAGCGGGAACGAGCGTTTGTATGTAACGCCTGTATAATCCAGAAAGGATTCTACCATCAGCAGGTGGTAGTAGGTGCGGGTGGAAACGTCAAAGTCTTTGGAAACTTCCAGACCAAAGGCGGCTTTTTCGTGATTAAGGGCAAACCAGGTGAGGGTTTTTTCCATTTCTGTTTCGCCCTTGGATGTGTGGGTATTACGCACAAAAAAGGCGTGTTTGGGATCCAGAAGTTTTTTATTGACATTTTCTGTAACAAACAGGGCAATTTTGTCCAGTTGCTGGAAAGATTTGGTAGGCCAGCTTGCTTCGTCAATAATAATAGACTGGCCCCAGCGTTTGGGATTACGGCTTTCGTTTTCATGGGTGGGGCGATAAAAGCCGTACCCATCGTGCAGGTTCAGGACAATATCCACTTCCGGCAGGGTGATAATTTCTTGTATACGGCGGACGGTGGAAAACTCCGGGTCTTTTTCGGAGAGGGCGGCAAACTTGCGGTTCATATCGCCGTGCAGGCCGCGGGAGCGTTCTATAATACTGGGAAAATTGAGGTTAGGCACAATAAGCACGGTCGCGCCGGAAAATGTGTAGCGGGTGCTTAAGAGGGCGGCTGCGGAAAAGCCCCCGGGTTCGTCCCCCTGTATACCACCCACAATAAGGATGGTGGGTTCGTGGGGTTGGCCCTCGCTCATGGTTTCCAGAGAGAAGTTGGGAGCCGCGTAAAGAGGAAGAGCCTGCGCACTGAAAAAAAGTGTCAGGAGCAAAAATAAAAACGTGCCTTTGTGCCGTATGTTTTGTAACATGCCAGTGTTTTAGCCTGTTTTCCTTTAGCAGTCAATGCTGGGAGGATAGGAATGGTAGCTGCTGTCAAAAAAAAGTGTGTATGTAATATAGCTATTTTTGGGTAAATTTTATTTTACGATATGTTGTGTTTTCCGTGAAGGCCAAAATTATCACGGTTTTTTTATGATAATTTGAGAGTCTTTTTATGATTTCACATAAAATATTCAGGAGGTGGTTCAAGGCAGAGTTATCCTGCGGGATTTTTTTCTTCCTTCCGCTTTTTAATCTTTTTTCCACTGCCACGCATGCGGGCGTTTAGGGTGTTAGGGTGTATGCCAAGTATACTGGCCGCACCCTCAGGGCCGTATATTTTGCCATGTGTTTTTTGCAGGGTGGCGTGTATGTGGGCTTCTATAATGGCATCCAGCGAAGGCCAGGTTTCTGGTTCCTGCGGGGTGTACTTGTTGCTGAAAACAGCCGGGCTGGGGGAAAGTTGCGGGTTTTCTGCTGGCTGTGGGGCAGAGTGGGAAGCAGGGCCAGAAGCGAGGAGGGGGGCATGGGAGGCAGGGTTTTTTGCCGGCTTGGGAAGGTCAAAATTCAAAGGGCCGTATACAGTGCCCTGTTTGGCGCGTAAAAGGGCGCGGGTGAGGCAGTGTTCCAGTTCACGCACATTGCCGGGCCATGGATAGGCGCAGAGTACACTAAGCTCTCTGCTGGAAAGGGGGCGTGCTTCCATGCCCAGTTCTGTGGCTTTAACGGCGGAAAGAAAGTCCGCCAGTGCCATAATATCAATAGGACGGCTGCGCAGGGGGGGGATGTGGATGGTACAGATATGCAGACGGTAGTAAAGGTCACGCCGGAAGGTACCTTCTTCCACCATTTCTTCCAGCGGTCTGTTTGTGGCGGCAATAATGCGGGTATTCACCCGTATGCTCTGGCTTGCGCCCACACGCTGTATTTCCAGCTTGTCCAGAGCACGCAGAAGGCGGCTTTGGGCATTCATAGAAAGTTCGCCCACTTCGTCCAAAAAAAGCATACCCCCGTGTGCCTGTTCAAAATAGCCGGGGCTGCTGCTGGTGGCGCCTGTAAACGCGCCTTTTTCATGGCCAAAAAAGGCGCTGTCCATAAGGCTTTCCGGTATGGCGGCGCAGTTTACTTTTACAAATGGTTTGCCATGTAAAGGGGAAAGCTCGTACAGGGTTTCTGCCACTATTTCCTTTCCCACACCTGTTTCGCCTGTAATAAGCACACCTACGGGGCTGGGGGCAATACGCTCAACCTCCTGCACAACTTCCCTGAGGCCTTTGCACATA
>CAZJOG010000216.1:0-4070 GCA_964547565.1 uncultured Desulfovibrionaceae bacterium | reverse complement strand
TTAAACTCATGCCCATGCTTCTTAGCGGGGCAGATGGCTTAAAGAAAATGCGATTAGAGGCGCACAAGCTAGGCCTTGTTTTTGGGGATGAAGATGCCAAGTCTTCGGAAGATTTTAACGATAGCATCACCCGCTTACAAGGGGCATTTAAAGGCATTGGCTATACCATAGGCCGCGTTTTACTGCCTCCTCTTACTAAGATTATAGATAAATTTACGGCTTGGGCGGCTGGCAAACGCGAAATTATTGGCACGGGCTTTGCCGAATGGTTAGAAAAGCTGGATATAGAAAGCCTGTGGGCTTCTATAGAATCTGGCTTTTCTTCACTCTCAAATCTAGCCAGAAAAATAGGCCAAATTGTGGATTTTTTTGGTGGCTGGGGCAATGTAATAGCTATGCTTGCGGGGTTTATCGGCGGCAAATTTTTACTTTCCATAGGCACGCTTATTGCCAGCATAGGTAAGCTGGGTCTTGCTATTATGGCAACACCATTTGGCTGGTTTTTGGCAGCTATCGCGGCTATTGGCGCGGCTGTTTACCTTATCTACGATAATTGGGATGGAATATGCGCGTTTTTCTCTGGCCTTTGGCAAGGCATTAAAGACGCATTCAGCAAAAACTGGTTAGAGGGTATCATTTCTGTTTTGTGGAATTTTAATCCTGCCTTCCTTATTGCAAGAGGCATGAATGAACTTTTTGCCTATTTTACGGGCATTGACCTTATTTCCGTTGGGAGTGATCTTATTGGCAGCCTTTGGCAAGGGGTTACAGGGCAGTGGGATAAATTTACGGCTTGGATGAAAGCAAAGGTAGATGCCCTACTTGCGTGGATTCCAGATTGGATGAAAGAAGGCTTTGGCCTTGGGTTATCTGTAACCGCAATGTCGCAGGGTATGCCAGAAAATTTTCAGCAAAACCCAAGTTTTGGGCAACCGCTTAACATGGCGCCCACCGCAAAAAGTCTTACAGAAAGCCGCACAGAACATAGGGAAGTGATAGAAAATCGGCTTGAAATAGGCGTATCTGAAGGGGCTACAGCAAAACTGAATGGACAAGAGTTATCTTCACTTTCGATGCAAAACGGTACATTGATGGGGATATAAACATGTGGAAAGATAGCATCCGTCCCGCCAGCTATAAAGGCGTACCCTTTGGCGTAAGCGCAGGGGAAAAAGAAGCAGGCCGCCGCAGTATCTTGCACGAATTTCCCCAGCGGGATTTGCCGTTTTGCGAAGATTTGGGCGCAGTGCCACAAAAGTTTACGCTTAATGCGTTTGTGCTTGGCAACGATTATATGGACAAGCGGGATGCGTTGGAAAAGGTTTTACAAGACCCGCAACCAGGCACTCTTGTTCACCCGTGGTATGGGGAACTTCACGTTGCCCAGTTTGCGCCTTACAAAGTAAGCCACTCCGCCCAAGATGGCGGTATGGCCATTTTTACGCTTTCTTTTGTGCAAACAGAAGCCCCTTCCAGCCCCAGCCCCGTAGTGAACCAGTCTTTGCGAGCCCAAGAGAAAGCGGGGATTGCAGGGCTTCTCTCTTGTGACGCTTTTGATGCGGCGTTTGCAGTTGTGGGGCAAACCGCCCACGTAGTGTCCGAAGCATACAGCGCGATTTGCAAGGCCGTTACCCGCGTGCAAGCAATAATGGGTGGGGATATTGGTGTGATTGCAGATGTTTTGGCCAGTATATCGGGGTATGACTTACGGCCAGCTATTCTCACAGGCCAGCGCCTTTGGGATGTTTTTCGCACAATAGGCGCAAATAGTGGAAAATCTGGCACGGCACTTGCGCAAGCATGGGTCGATGTAGCAGCGCAAGCTGTCCCTGTACCATGCGCCAGTAATATAGGCTCTACCCGCGCCCGCATCGTACAGAACGAACGTGCGGTTAATACCCTTGTACAACGTATTGGGGCAGTTGAGGCCAGCAAAACTTTTGCTTTGCCATCTTCCCGTCCTGTTTCAAGAAAAGAAGCCCAGATTTTGCGGGATGGATACATGGACGCAATGGATACGCTACTTGCGCCAGATACGGTAATCCCGCAAGAAAACATTGCGCAATTTTTACCACCAGAACCTATACCAGATGCTCTTTTTACCGCTTTTTTAGATACCCGCGCCGCCAGTTTGTTTGTATTGGCAGAAGCAGCCCGTTCAGCGCCTGATGTTGTGACTATAAAGCCAAATATTGTTTTGCCTTCTTTGGCTCTTGTTTATGCCCATACGGGTGGAATTGCTCTTGAGGCGGATTTTGTCACCCGCAATAACATTACACACCCCGCCTTTGTGCCTGTGCAGGAACTGGAGGTTCTTAGGTATGAGTGAACAAAAACAAGACCCCATCATTCTTCGCATCGAAGGTGTAGACTGGAGTTACTGGAAGAGTGTGGAAATTTCTTTGCAAATGGACGCCATAGCCGGCGCGTTTTCCATTTCCCTTGCTGACCGCTGGGAGTCGGGTAAAGAAATGCTGCCTATAGCCGCGGGTATGGCGTGCGAGGTACTTATCGGCTCTGATCCCGTTATTAAAGGCTATATCGATAAAGTCAGCCACTCCCTTTCTGCTTCAGATCACGCAATCCGCATCACGGGACGGGATTCTAGTGGCGATATGGTAGACTGTTCTGCTATCCATAAACCAGGGCATTTTCTTAATATGGACGTTTTGGGCATAGCCAACGCTTTAGCTGCCCCTTTTGGCATAAGTGTACAGGCGGAAGGCAATGTTGGCGCACCTGTTCCCAGTTTTAAGCTTGAACAGGGCGAAACGGCTTTTGAGGCTTTGGATCGCGCACTCAAATTGCGCGAGTTACTTACCTGCCCTGACGGTAAAGGCGGGCTTATACTCCTGAAAGTGGGAGAGCGTAAAAACACCACAGCCTTGAAGCAGGGTGAAAACGTGCTTTCTGCCAGCGCAGATTTTGATATGACAGACAGGTTTTCCGATTATCTGGTGGATGGCCAGCAACCCGGCAGTGATGAAGTGTTTGGAGAAGCCGCCTCCCAGGTACATGCAGAAACAAAAGATAGCGCCGTCAAGCGGTATCGCCCTCTATTGGTGCGGGCGGAAAACAATGTGGATTCTGCTAGCGCCCAAAAACGGGCGGCATGGGAAAAAAGTGTGCGTGCGGCACGTTCTGTTACTGTTTCCGTCACCGTGCAGGGTTTTCGGCAGGCAGATGGTAGTTTGTGGCAAATAAACGCGCTTACGGGGGTGGATATTCCGTATTTGCGCCTTTCTGGGGATTTACTAACCAGCAAGGTAACATTCAAACGGGACACAAATTCAGGCTCTACAACAATTTTGGAACTCAAAGATCCCAAAGCTTTCCAGCCAGAACCGCAAAACGCAGCGTCTTCAGGCGGGGCTTCTGATTCACAGGGTACACAAGCCCCTGTGGAAGGGGAAGTTGACCTTATGGAACGTATGGCGGCAGATGCCGACAGCGCCCATAGCACCCTGAAGGAAGGTAAATAATGGACGCGGAAGTTTTGCGCTATATTAACAGGCTTTTTGCCCATCATGCCCGCAAAATGCGCAATATTGTGGCACGGGGTGTGGTGAAAATGGTGGGCGATGGCACAAAAATGCAGACCAACCAAATTGCCCTCTTGGATGGCGAACTTCTTGACGGGGCGGAACGCCCGCAACAATACGGTTTTTCTTCCCACCCGCAGCCAGGGGCGGAATGTTTTGTGGTGTTCGCAGGGGCAGACCGCGCCCATCCACTTGTCTTGAGTGTGGATGATCGCCGTTACCGTGTGCAAGCAAGCGCCCCGGGGGAAGTGGTTATTTACACGGATGAAGGGGATACCATTACGCTTAAACGCAACAACACCATAGAGTTTAGCACAAAGCATCTTGTGATTAAGGCGGAGGAAGATGTACAAATAGAGACCAAAAGTTTTTTGCTTTTGGCTTCCGAAAACACGGGTATTAAAAGCGCCAACGTGGCTATTCAGGCGGATGCCCTTTCTTTTGCCAACCAAAACGGCGGCGCGGTGGAAGCTTTGTTTGCTGGCGGCATAAATGCCCAGCAGGATGTAAAAGCAAGCGGCATAAGCC
>CAZJOG010000215.1:0-4101 GCA_964547565.1 uncultured Desulfovibrionaceae bacterium | reverse complement strand
AGCCCCACGCTTGGTAAGGCCAATGGGCAAATGGGCAAGTTGATTTTTTGCTTCAACGGCATTCGCAAAACCATAATATGTAAGCTGCGAAGCGTTATATTCTGTAGGTAAGCCAATGGGAATAGCGCTGGAAGAGGATATATTGCCATATGCATCACCGTATTTAATTTCTGTGATAGCATGGCTCCATATACTGTTATAGCCCTTTGTATCTACAGTGTATTGCCATTCTTGTACGTTATTATTTACCGCGACAGTGCGTATATCTGCGTGCGGGTCAAGCCAGGAAGCCTTAAAATACGCGGGGCCTTGCACAGCATTACCTGCATCCAGGTACCCATGCCCAAATACATCGGCAAATGTGGCGTTGGTTTTTGTTTCCACAGCAAGTGTCAAAAATTCCTGCAAAGAAGATATATTGTAATAGTCGTATAACCCATTGGCATTCTCCTTATAGTATGCTGTAAGGTCGTCCTCTTCGCTTTGTGTATGATTCACACCATCAAAATATATCAAATTCACATGGTTTGTTTCTGTATTATCTTCATTTGTTATAGTCTTGATTGTCACAATATAAGGAGCTGGCTCAAACTTTTTTGCATTAGACAGCAGGGTAGAGGTAAGCTGCTTTGCGCTCATATACGGAAAAGCTTCCAGCACAAGACCTAAAACACCCGTGACCATAGGGGATGCCATAGATGTTCCGGAACGTTCTATGTACGTTCTTGTTTCGGATGGGAATACGGAAAGAATATCATAACCGGGCGCGGCTATACTGAAATCCTGCGCGCCAAAACCCGCCAGATTACTAAACAGGGCGGGTAAAGCAACAGAATTAAGGCTGCGGCTTGAGTCCACAGCCACTACACTTATAAAAGTGCCCATCATTTCCGGGAAAACAAGGGGCAGAGCCGGCATAACATTAGGGGCAGACCAGCCGAAATTACTTGCGCCGAAAACGGAAACTTTGTCCGCCATGCTTATATCGCGGAAAACGAGTGCCAGATTAAGGTAATCCGCAAGAAAAGACGACAGGGTTATATCATTCTCCAACTCTAACGGGAATGCCCAACTGTGATTGATAATACGCACATGGGGGTATTGGAGAAAAAAACGCAGGTCATCTGACGGGTCATTTTTTTCGAGCTGAAGTTCTACTGTCGCAAGGCTGCTAGTATACGCCACACCGTGCATGCCTAAGCCATTTTTATGGGCAACCATAATGCCTGCAACGTGAGAACCATGGTAATATTCTGCCCAGTCATAATCATAAGGTGTGGGGGTATTTTGTACCAGCACTTTCTCTGTGAGCTCCAGATGCCTGGTGTTTACCAAATCATCCATTATGCCAAGCACTACACCCTTACCCGTAAAGCCAAGTCCATACGCTGTGTGCAGGTTGATAGAGTCATACGCTGTGCTGTTGATAACATAATACTCGCCTGTCTGGAAAGGGCTTGCCGCACAGGCAGGATTTGCCTGCAAAAGGCTCAGGAAAACGGCAACAAAAAAAATTGGGCGCATGGGTATACCTTCTTGGAACAGGTGATAACAAAATTTCTTTTATACAGGCACGATATATATGCGTAAAATGGTTTTTGACATTTTCCTGTAAAGCCAAAGCCGGCGTGGTTATTTTCAGAATTTTCCCTGTAATCTTAAGAATAGTCAAGCCTTATGCCATAAAGGCCATGAGGGCAAATGTGTTTATACTCTCTCTTCCCTTCTTTTTCCTATTCCGCGGCAGCATCCTGATGCAGCAGAGTAAAAAATTTTTCTGCGGCGGAAGAAAAAACCTGGTATTTTTTCCACACCAGATACATGCCGGATTCAAGGCGGGGTTCTAATGGTCTGAAACAAAGTGGGCTGCTGCCGGAAGTGCTCACCAGATTATCAAAGCTGAGGGCGCAGCCTACCCCTTCTTCTACCATAAGAGCCGGGGTATTAATAAGGTTTGACGTAGCGGCTATTAGCAGCTCCTCGCAGTCATAGCCCAGCCATCCGGACAGGCCGTTTTCCTTTAGCATTTGCCTGGAACACAAAATGGGGACATGCTTTAAATCTTTTGGACTAATCCCCTTTTGCTGTGCCAATGGGTGGTCTTTTCGCATAAGCAAACCCCATATATCCGCACCAGGCAAACGCAATTTATCGTATTTGGCTATATCAATGGGCTCAATCAATGTTCCAAAGTCAATAAGTCCCTTATCCAGACGGTCTATAACATCATACGCATCACCACTAAAAATATGAAACTGCACATGCGGGTGCGCTGTTTGCATTTTTTCCATAACTTTAGCAAGCAGGCGCATCCCTTTTGTTTCCCCCCCACCTATAAAGACATCCCCTTTAATTTCTTCATCCGACTTGCCCACTTCCGTTTTTGTTTTTTCCATTAAGTCTACAATTTCTTGCGCTCTTTTCCGCAAAATCATGCCGTCTTTGGTAAGGGTGATTTTCCTGTTGCCACGGATAAACAACTGGGTGCCCAGCTCTTCCTCCAAATCTTTTAACTGTCTGGAAAGCGGCGGCTGGCTTATATGCAAAGCCCCGGCCGCAGCCGTGATATTTTGTTCCCGCGCTACAGCAAGAAAATATTGTAAAATCCGCACGTCCATGCGTGTATCCTCCTTTTAAAGCAGTGTAAGGCTGTTCTCTATACTTTTCAAGTATAGGAGGTATTTGCTATATGTATTTGATATTTGTAGGGCGGTCAGATAAAAATCTCCTTAAAAGGAGTTTTTATGGAAAGGATATTCCCATGTATTTTCGCCTTTGTCTGTTTTTTGGCTTTTTCGGCTGCAGGAAATACGGCAGGCACGGCAATGGCAGAGACAACGGGCACATCTGCCCTTAACAGCGGAACAAACAGCACCAAAAAAGGCAGTAAGGTGCTTGTGGCGTATTTTTCTGCAACAGGCACCACAAGGTTTTTGGCTGAATACGCGGCGGAGATACTCCATGCCGATATTTACGAAATTGTGCCGGCAGTACCCTACTCCAGCGCAGATTTAAACTATACGCATTCTTCCAGCAGAAGCACAAGGGAACAAAGAGATTCTTCCGCCCGCCCTGCTATTTCCGGTACTGTACAAAATATGGCAGACTATGACACCGTGTTCCTTGGCTACCCCATCTGGAATGGAGAGGCACCCAGAATTATTAACACTTTTTTAGAAATGTATGATTTGTCCGGGAAAACAATCGCTCCCTTTGGCACTTCCCACAGCAGTGGCATTGGTTCCAGTGACAAAAATCTTCATGCCCTTGCGCCCCATGCAAACTGGCTGGCCGGGCAGCGTTTTGGGGGCAATACATCCCAAAACACACTGGCCGCATGGATAAAAAGCCTCAACCTGCCCAAAACGCCTACCTTGGTTTCACGCACGCGGGCTTTTGATTGGAGAAGCTAGGGCTTTTTCTATTGATTTAAGAATAACTCCAACCAGTTGTGGTAATACTCTGGGCAAATTATTGATTTTTAAGAATTGGGCCTTGCCCCACAACAAAATCACCCTGGTAGTATCGCGCACGGATGGCAGCAGATTCTTTAATCCATGCGTCTATGCCGTTTAGTTTCATTCTGCAAAGATTATACACTTTCATGTTGTGCGGGTAGTCAGCCCCTTTTTCTGAAGGGGCTAATAAACCGCACGGAAATTCACTGCATTCAAAACAATAGGTAACGCCTTTGTTTTTTACACATGACCATGTTGCGCAGTCACCCTGCGCCCAGTAACATTTTCCCTGTTCATCCCTGCAACCCTTACAGCCAACATCTTGTATGGATATTGCCAGGCGTTCAGCTTCTTTTTGCTTTATTCCATCTGTCATGTTTTCTTCAAACCAGCTACAGTTAAAACAATCTAAACCACAAGGCGCTGTCTGGTATTTTTTATCCATATATTTTGCTCCTATATGCGTAGTATTTTCATGACCCAAAATATAACAGTAACCTGAAGATCTTTTTACTTTGTTTACATAGCCAAGGCAATACAAAACCTGTGATGCCAATTTTTATCCAGGAAATTTTTCTTTTTACGGCCTGCCTGCGGGGCAAATCTCCACAAGGCAGACCCAGCTTTCCCCCTGGCCTGGCAG
>CAZJOG010000214.1:3883-4106 GCA_964547565.1 uncultured Desulfovibrionaceae bacterium | reverse complement strand
CCCCGGCAGGGGCAAGCGCCCCTGCACCGCTATTAAGCAAGTGCTTTTGGCTGGTTGCACGGGTTGCTTGACGGCTTAAAAAAGTATGGCCGAAAGTATCTCACAGGCTCGATACTTTCGGCTATAGAGTTTAATAATTAAAAGTTTTTTTGGGGGAGGGGAAAGGGGTTTTGGGGGAAAGGGGAGTACCTTTTTTGTTCACAAAAAAGGTACTCCCCTTTCC
>CAZJOG010000214.1:0-3873 GCA_964547565.1 uncultured Desulfovibrionaceae bacterium | reverse complement strand
CAACCGTTCTCTTAATATTTCATCAACATGGCGGCGGGCATCAATTACGGCATCGAGAATGGCGGCAATATCAATTTCTGCACTTTGCGTGAAGCGCACAGCCCAAGCCGTAGAATTTTGGGGCGTTTTACTTTTGCCCATGGCGTTTATTTGAAGCCACTTCAAGTTTTGCTTCCAAGTCGGCAAACACATCGTCAGCATCGCGTGTTTTGCCTTCTTTTATTTCCTTGGAGCTCGTTGCCAGCATTTTAAGTATGGCAAGGCTTTCGCGCATGGCGTCATATTCGCGCACGTCAATAAGTACAGCCTTTACTTCACCGTTTTGCGTAATCACAAGCGGGTTGCCTGTTTCGGCCACATCGCAGATAATTTCCGCCATGTGGGCTTTTACATAACTCATGGGTTTTATGGATTGATGAAGCTGCATAACCGCCTCCTGAATTGACCTGCATGGGGGGAGGGAGGCCCCTTTTGTTCACAAAAAAGGTATCTCCCCTTTCCCCCAACACTCTTACTCCTCATCCTTCTTAACTTTGGCGTATTCGGCAACCACTTTTTCCACCACAAATGGCGGCGCTTCGTCGTAGTGGTCAAATTCCATAGTAAAGAGGCCCTGGCCGCCTGTCATGGAGCGCAAGTCTGGCGCGTAGCGCAGCACTTCGCTCATGGGAACGTGGGCTTTTATTTCTGTTATCCCAGCCTGGGAGTCTGAGCCCAGCACTTTACCGCGGCGGGAGGAGAGGTCGCCAATGACATCGCCCATAAACTCGTCTGGGATAGAGATAGAGAGAGTGACAATAGGTTCAAGCAGAACGGGCTTCAGGGTTTCCATAGCTTTTTTGAAGGCAATGGAGCCTGCCATTTTAAAGGCCATTTCGGAGGAGTCCACAGTGTGGTAGCTGCCATCGTACACGCGCATTTTGAAGTCTACCATGGGGTAGCCGGCAAGGAAGCCACGGGCGGCGGATTCCTGGATGCCTTTGTCTATGGCGGGGATATACTGGCGCGGGATAGAGCCGCCAACCACGGCATCTTCAAACACATAGCCACTGCCACGGGGCAGGCCTTCCATTTCCACCCAGCAGTCGCCAAACTGGCCACGCCCGCCGGATTGTTTTTTGTGGCGGCCCTGCACCTGGCACTTGCCTTTTACGGTTTCCCGGTAAGGGACTTTGGGTGTTTTGAGCAAAATTTCCAGTTTAGAACGGCGTTTGGCTTTTTCTACAGAAATTTCAATATGCAGCTGGCCCATGCCGGAAAGCAGGGTATCGGCTGTTTCTTCGTCCCTCTCCAGTTTCAGGGTAATGTCTTCATCCAGCAGTTTTTGCACAGCGGCGTAAACTTTGTCTTCGTCTCCCTTATCTTTGGGGGCAAGGGCAAAGGTCATAAGCTGGGGCGGTAAATCTGGCAGGGCGCAGGTAAAGGGGGCTTTTTCGTCAAAAAGGGTATCGCCTGTGCGGGTATTTTTGAGTTTGGCAACCGCCAGAATAGCGCCCGGGCCAACACTTTCTTTGCACGGGGTTTGGGTTTTACCCGTAAGGAAAATAAGGCTGCCAAGGCGTTCTATTTCTTCCGAGCGGGAATTTTTGAGGGAAGAATCTGGCGATACTGTGCCAGAGAGCACACGCACCATGGAAAGCTGACCCGCAAAAGGATCGGCTATTGTTTTGAACACAAGGGCAGCGGCGGGCGCGCTTTCTTCGCTTTTGCGTTCAGAGCCGTCTGCCCCCAGGAAAGCAGGGCGATCAAGGGGGGAGGGGAACAAAAGATCCACGGTGTTAAGCAGGCGGCGTCCGCCTTTATTTTGCAGGGCGCTCCCCACAAGCACGGGGACAATTTCGCCGGAAAGCACACCAAGGCGCATACCCTGCTGGATTTCTTCCTCGGTGAGAGAGCCTTCTTCCAGATATTTTTCCATAAGAATTTCGTCAGATTCTGCGATATTTTCTATAGCTGTATCACGCAGAAGGGAAGCGTCGTCCACCATATCGGCGGGAATGGGCGCTTCTGTGACATTGCCGTTTTCGCCAAAAATCAGGGCTTTGCCGGCAAAAATATCCACAAGGCCAATAAATTTTTCATTTTCCAGAATAGGGGTATAAAAAACAACAGGTTTCATGCCCAGTATATTGGAAAGGCCGTTAAGCGCCATATCAAAATTCGCGCGTTCACGGTCCATTTTATTAATAAAAACCAGCGCGGGCAAACCAGCGGATTTTACACTTTGCCAGAGCTTGCGGGTTTGGGGGCGCACGCCGTCCACAGCGTCAATAGTAAACACAACACCGTCCATAGCAGAAAGCAGGTAGTCCAGATCGCCGGTAAAGTTGTTATCGCCTGGTATATCCATTAAATAGTGGCGGTTTTTGTTCCACTGGTATGTTGCAAAGCCCGCCTGCACAGAGCCGCGGCGTTTTATTTCTTCAGGCTCGTAGTCCAGCGCAGTCGTGCCTTCTTCTACAGAGCCAAGCCGGTTTACTACACCCGTCTGGAAGAGGAGCATTTCTGCAACAGACGTTTTGCCGCACCCACCAGTGCCAAGCAGGGCGTACGTTCTCTGGTTTTCTAACTGGGCCATGATCCTCTCCCTTGAAATAGTTTAAATGTTGACGGGGGAATATTGCCAAATTTGCATCTTTTCAGAAAACAGTCTTTAAAATAAAGAGAGAAGCGCCTTTCTGTCAAGGTATATTACGCTCTTAAAATACCGTGACGCCAGAAAAGGATTAAGATATACAGGGGGCATGGAAAACAATCCCCCTTTTTTTCTGGTTATAGGTGGTGGTCTGGCTGGTTGCGAGGCTGCCCTGGCTTTGGCCTCCCGCGGGCATTTTGTGCATATATACGAACAAAAACCCGCCCATTTCTCCCCCGCCCACTCTTCTTCTGACCTTGCAGAGCTTGTATGCTCCAACTCTTTCCGCTCTGATGACGCCACCCGTACAGGCGTTGGGCTTTTAAAGGAAGAAATGCGCTCCCTCGGCAGCGCCGTGATGGCTGTTGCCGAATTAAACGCCGTTCCCGCCGGACAAGCCCTTGCCGTGGACAGAGAAGCCTTTGCCGCAGCCATGACCCACCTTGTGTGCCAAAACCCGCGCATCACCCTTATCCGCGAGCCCATCCACTCCCTGGAAGAAGCAGAAAACAAGGGCCCCATCGCCATTATACTTGCCGCCGGCCCCCTTGCCTCCGACAGCCTTATCCAAAGTCTTACCCCCCGCCTGCCTTCCGCTTCCCTGTATTTTTACGACGCCATAGCCCCCATTGTCAGCGCGGATTCTCTGGATATGTCCATCATTTTCCGCGGCTCCCGCTACGCAGACAAAGACGCAGATACCGATACCGGCGACTACCTGAACTGCCCCATGGATAAGGACGAATACACAGCCTTTTACAACGCCCTTATGGCAGCAGAAAAAGTTTCTGCCCACGGATTTGAAAAAGAAGTCCACTTTGAAGGCTGTATGCCCGTGGAAGCCCTGGCAGAACGCGGCGAACGTACCCTGCTTTTTGGCCCCCTGAAACCCGTTGGCTTTACAGACCCCCGCACAGGCCACCGCCCCTGCGCTATTCTCCAACTCCGCGCAGAAAATACCGCGGCCACAGCCTATAACCTTGTCGGTTGCCAGACCAAACTTACCTACCCCAGCCAGGACGCCGTTTTCCGCCTCGTGCCCGGCCTTAAACACGCAGAATTTTTGCGCTACGGCAGTATGCACCGTAACACCTACATCAACGCCCCCCTCGCCCTCGCGCCAAACGGCTCTCTCCTTACTTCTCCCCATATATTCCCCGCAGGCCAGATTTCCGGGGTGGAAGGGTATGTGGAACCCGCCGCACACGGCCTCGGGGTTGGCCTTTCCCTTGCCCGTA
>CAZJOG010000213.1:0-4106 GCA_964547565.1 uncultured Desulfovibrionaceae bacterium | reverse complement strand
GGATATTGAAGACGATACCCTGCGCCTGAAAAAAAGCAAAACCAAACTTATGCAAGTGGGTAATAGCCGCGAATACCAGGCCATGATGCGCGAAATGGACACCATGGAAAAACAGAACCATTCCCGCGAGGAAGAACGCTCTGTTCTGCATGAAGAACTGGTGTACCAGCAAACTATGCTGACGGAAGCGGAAAGTGCATGGTCAGCCGCCCGGGAAGAGCTGACGGAAAAAGAAGCTAATCTGGAAAAACGCCTGTTGGAAGCGAATGCAAAACTGGAAGAACTGGAAAAAATCCGCGCGAATACAGGTTCAGAAGTGCCGGCCCCTGTGCTTGCGCGGTATGAATTTATACGCCGCCGGCTGGAACACCCGGTGATTGTGCCTGTGGAAAACGGCATTTGCTCGGGCTGCCATATCGCTATCCCGCCGCAGGCTTTTATTGAGCTCCAGCGTGGCCAGCAGATTCTCAGTTGCCCTAACTGCCAGCGTCTTATGTTCTGGACGGAACATTTCCATATTCCCACAGAAGGCGAAGAATAATTTGACAAATTTCAGGAGTCGGGCAGGTTGTCGCCGCGTGTTCCCGCAAGGGAATACGGGGAGGAAAGTCCGGGCTTCACAGGGGTGCGGCGCCGGGTAATTCCCGGGAAGAGTGATCTTTGGCAAGCGCAACAGAAAGTATACCGCCTCACATTTGTGTGGGGTAAGGGTGAAACGGCAGTGTAAGAGACTACCGGTTGCTGTGGTAACACGGCAAGCCAGGCATGCCCCGCCGGAAGCAAGACCAAATAGGAGGGCTGGCGCACCCCGCCGGGGATTTTTCCCCAGGCCCTCGGGTAGGTTGCTTGAGTGTGCAGGTAACTGTACACCTAGAGAAATGACAGCCACGTCCGCAAGGACGACAGAACCCGGCTTACAGCCTGACTCCTGATTATAATTTATGGATACAACAATTCCCACATACGCCATTGTCGTGGCCGCAGGGCAGGGCAGTCGCCTTTCTGGTGCTACGGCCGGTGTGGCCAAGCAGTTTTTAATGTGGCAGGGCCGCCCCTTATGGTGGCACAGTTGCCGCACATTTGCACGGGTTGCGCCTGTTTGTGGCATTGTGCTTGTTCTGCCGCCCAGGGCTTCCGGCCCGGAGTTTGCGGCTGTAGAAATTATGCTGCCTGATCTTTGCCGGCAGGATACTGTTACCTTACCCGTGTATCTGGTAGAAGGCGGCGCTGCGCGGCAAGAGTCTGTTTACCACGCGCTTGTTTTTTTGGAAAATAAACTGTCTGGCAAAAACGCGGTGGTGATGGTGCATGACGCCGCGCGGCCTTTTGTTCCCGCTTCGCTTATTATGGATTTGTGGGAAAAGTTTGGGCAGACGGAAGGTATACATGGCCTGTGCCCGGCAAACAGCATCACAGATACAGTGAAGCAGGTGGCGGAAAACTGCGGCATACAGGCCACCTTACCGCGGGAAACACTGGTGACTGTTCAAACACCACAGGTTTTTTCTTTTTCTGTGCTTCTGGCTGCGCATAATCTGGCTTTGCAGCAAAATTTTACTGGCACGGACGACATTATGCTTGTGGAGCATGCGGGCCTTGCCTGCGCGGCATGGCGCACAAATGCCGTTAACCCAAAAATCACACAGCCGGAGGATCTGGCGTTGCTGCAGGAAAAACCCGGGTATGAATCTGTCAGTGGTTTCGGGTATGATGTTCACAAATACGGGGGCTTACGCCCGCTTGTACTGGGCGGGGTTTTATTGCCCCACACAGATGTGACCGTATTTGCCCATTCGGATGGGGATGTTTTGATCCACGCGCTTATGGACGCTCTTCTGGGGCTTTTGGCTACGCCCGATACACCGGATACCGGGGATATTGGCCAGCGTTTCCCAGAGACAGACCCACGGTTTGAAGGGGTGGATTCCGGCATTTTACTGGCAGATGTGATGGATGAAGTGCGTCAAAAGGGCCTTGTTATCCGCCATGTGGATATTACCCTTGTGGCGCAGAAACCCAAAATAGCGCCTTTTGCCGTACAAATTGCCCATAATGTGGCCCGTCTTATGGGGCTGGAAAAACACAGGGTGGCGCTTAAAGCCACCACAGAAGAAGGCCTTGGCTTTACAGGCGAAGGCTTGGGGATAAAAGCATACGCGCTTGTAAGCGCAGAGCGGCCCTGCTGGTAGATTATTTTCTCCCGTGGCTATCCAAACGGAGGTTTGTATGGAAAAATTCCGGCTTATCTGTGACACGGAAAACCGTGTGGTGGATGTGGAAGGCCTCCGGGATGATAGGACCACTATCCGTATGCTTGGCCCTGGCGGCGCGGAGCGGGAACTGGCTGTTCTTGCGCCTTTAAACAAAGCCCTGCAGGAGACACAGGGAGGGCACATACGCGCCTTACCCGTGCTTTTGGGGGCAGGGCTTGGTTTTGCCCGTGAGGCTTTGGAAAATTTATCGCGTTTGTATGGTTTTGCCTATGCTATTGTGGATAAAGAGCTGGATTTGCATAAGGCTTTGGCCTTTGCACCTGTTTCTGCCCATTCCCCCCATATTTTTATTACAGATGACAACCCACAGGCGGCCCTTGGGTCTTTAACCCAGTGGCAGATGGAGCAGGGCGGTATGCCGTTTTTACCGCTTGTGCATCCTTTTTATGCCAGACTTTCCCCCGGCTATTACCAATTTTTGCGTGACCGTACCCTCGCCAGCGCAAAGTTCGACTTTTGGGGCAAAGCGCGCAAAAAGCGTTTTGCAGGCCCCATCCCGCGTATTCTTCTTATCACCAGCCGCTATTTTCTTATAGGGGAAGTGGCGGAAGCAGCAGACAGACTGGGCATACACACGCGGCTTCTTTCTCTTAGGGATGACGAAATGGCCAGCACAGACTTTGTGGAAAAAATGCTCCAGGAAGTGCTGGAATTTGAGCCGGATATGGTGCTTACCCTGAACCATTTGGGTGTAGATAAGGAAGGGGTGCTGACTAATCTTTTGGAAAAACTGGAATTGCCGCTTGCTTCATGGTTTGTGGATAACCCGCATCTGGTGTTACATTTGTACAAGGGTTTAGCCAGTCCGTGGGTATGCCTTTTTACATGGGATAAGGATAATATAGAACCTCTAAAAAATCAGGGATTTCCCCATGTATGGCATTTGCCGCTCGGCACGGCACCCACACGTTTTAAGCCGCAGACAGTCTCTGTTCCGGCGGCCTGGCATGCCCCCATCTCCTTTGTAGGAAATTCCATGTACTACAAAGTGGGCCAAAGGATGAAAAAAGGGCGTTTTGCCAAACCCCTTCTTTTACAGTATAAAACACTGGCGCGTGATTTTGCCCAAAGCCCGGAAACCCGTATGCCGGTTTTTTTGGAAAATCACCCAACAGGTGGGCCTTTGTATGCCTCGCTTGCGGATACGGAAAGCCGTCTGGCTTTTGAAACCATGCTCACATGGGAAGCCACGCGCCTGTACCGCCTGCAATGTGTGCAGGGTATGCTGGAAGGTGGGCAAAACAACCATTGTATCCCCCTGCTTGTGGGGGATGAAGGCTGGCATGTTGCCCTGCGTAAGGAAAAAAGGCCTTTCCGCTGGCTGCCGCCCTTGGCGTATTACGATGAATTGCCGCTTTTTTACCCGTTTTCTGCCATTAATTTTAACGCCACCAGTATGCAGATGAAGGGAGCGGTGAACCAGCGTGTGTTTGATGTGCCGGCAGCCGGGGCTTTTTTGCTCACAGACGCACGCGCCCAGATGCCGGAACTTTTTGAGCCGCACGAAATGGCCACCTACAGCGAACCCGCGGAAATACCGGAATTAATCACGCGCTTTACCCAATACCCGCGGGAAAGGGAGGCGTTTATCCAGTCTGGCCGTAAACGTGTACTGGCCTGCCATACCTGGGAACACCGGCTGGATTCTCTTGTAGCCACTATGCGCGCCATTTACGGTTAAATATTCTATGCAGCGAGAAAAATTTGATATTCTTATTCTGGGCGCCGGGCCCTCAGGTTTGTATGCCGCTATTTTACTTGCGCGGCGCGGTTTTTCTGTTGCACTGGTGGATAAAGGTGTGCCGGGTAAAAAACTTGCCATGGCTGGTGGTG
>CAZJOG010000212.1:0-4134 GCA_964547565.1 uncultured Desulfovibrionaceae bacterium | reverse complement strand
TGAAATCAGTTTAAATGTTCTGCGTGGGGCTGTCAAGCCTTCGCAAATAGATAATGGTGTTTTGTCTTCCCTTATACCGGGGGAATTTCTTGCGCCACAGCCCATGCTTCATACACGCCCTGTCTTACTTCGCAAAGTGCAAAGCATGGTGCAAGGCCTTGGTGAACGCGCAGCCCATGCGGCGGATACAAAAGTTGTAAAAACCTTTGAGGAACTGCCACAAAATTTACAACAGACATTCAAGGGGCATGAAACAACACTGGAAGCGGTGTATGATCCCGCCAGTAAAACCGTGTGGATGGTATCTGACAATTTGTATTCTACAAACCGTGTGGCTGAAGTGTGGATACATGAACAGGTGGTTCACCACGGCTTGCGGGGTATGTTTACAAAGCAGGAAATGGAAGGGCTTTTCAACAAACTGTGGGTAGATCTTGGTGGCTTCAGTAATCCAGAACTTAAGGAAATTTCTACAGCATACGGTCTTAACCCCCGCAGTGATAAGCCTGCGCGGTACTTGGTGATGGAAGAATATCTGGCTTCAATGGCGGAAAAAAAGAAAAACGAATTTCTTTCTCCCACGGAGCAATCTCTCTGGCAAAAGATAGTGGACGCGGTGCGTTCTTTCCTGAAAGATATTCTGCATAAAGTGGTAGGTGCTGGTGCGCCCACAAAACGCATAGATGTAGACGGTTTGCTTTCTGCCCTTGGTGGGTATGTCATGGATGGCATTCCCGCAGATAAAATGCAAAGTGAAGTCTGGAACACCAGCCCCGCTTTTGCATCTGGCGGTGGACAAAGCGAAAGTTATGCGGCGGGGCTACGCGCTGGGGAACAACTCAAGAAAGATATGGAAGAATGGGGAAGGCAGGTTGATGAGTGGAAAGTTGATGGGCGTAAGCGGGATTTACTCGATGTGGGTAGTACGCCTGACGTATTGCAAAAGGTTGGTGTACCTAATCTGCCAATGACAATGACGGCGGACAATATAGCCAAGGTACTTTCAGACAAAGAAGACCATGGTATACCTAAGGAACTGCTGAAAGACCTTCCCCGCGCTCTTGCTGACCCTATTATGGTGTTTGAATCTGCAATGAAGCCTGACGCCTTTGTTGTATTGACTGATATTAAGCACGAAGGCCGCTCTTTTATGGCGGCTATCCATGTGGATAAAAAACTACAGCATATTCGCGTGAATGATATTGCCAGTGTCCATAAGCGAAAAAATGAGGCATGGTACATTGTGCAGATAGAAGATGGGCGGCTTTTGTACCAAGATAAAAAGAAAAGCCTCGCATGGGCGCGGACAAACAGGCTACAATTGCCCAGGGTGCGCAAACTCCCATCGAGACTTTCTGATAACAGATTACTGACGGATGCAGATATTGTCAAGCCAATCATGCCTGGGGATTTTGAAGATAATACACCCTTTGCTTCCCTTGCCAAACCCTCTTCTATCCCTGACCCCAACAAGCCAGGCTTCCTTGGTAAAGTAGCCAGTATGGGCGTAAAAGATGCCGCAAAAATGGCAAACATGCCACCTATTGAACACCATTACGGGAAAGGAAAAGACATTAGCCTTCTGCAAAGGCTTGCGGTGCTACCTCACTGGATGGCGAAAAAGTTTCCTGAATTTGCCAAGATATACGACAGGCAGTTACGCCGTATAGATGAATGTTCTATTGCCAAGCAAAAAAGCCTGGAAAGTATCCCTTCCATTTTTGGGAAAAACAGAATTTCCGCAAAAGAAATGAAGGAGCTTGGCTCTCTTATGTGGAAATATGAAGGGCAGGACATTCCAGAACTTGCAAATGTGCAAAAAATTGAAAGCGCAGAGAAGCTTGCCAATGGCAGAACTCTTATAGCCATACATAAAGATTTTTATACAGCGTATAAAAAATGGTTGGACACGCAACCAGCTTCTGCAAAAGTAAAGCAGGCTTTGCTGGAAATACGCAAAAGCTTGGATGCAGACCTTGTTATGGCGTATAACAGAATGGCAGAAATGCACGAAATGAGTGAAGACGCTATAAAACTTTTCCGCTCAAATATTGGTATGCAGCCCAACTATTTCCCGCACCATAGATATGGGAAGTATTATGTGCAGGCAATAGTGGGGGATGAAGTGGTATACCGCGAACACTTTGATGCAGCTAATACTATTCTTGCCCAGCGAAGAGCAAGAGAAATTCAAAAAGGACTTTTGGCGAAGTACCCAAATGCAACATGGAAGGACGGCAAAAACGAAAAGCTTTCCGAAGATGTATACGGCGCACCGATTGATACCGAAGCTATGGAGCAAATCATTAAGGCAGCAGCTTCTTCATTGCCTGATAAAGAGCAGGCAAAACAAATTATAGAAAGCCTTAGTGGGGCAGTTGCTGATACTCTGAAAGCAAGAGGCTGGGGTTCCCATTCTATCGGGCGTAAGGGCATACCAGGTTTTGAAACAGAAGATATTGCCCGTGTGCTGTACGATTACAAAAGTGGCCTTCAAGGCTGGCTTACCAAAATGGACGCCGCAAAAGATTTCACTAAAGCTCTTGCTGGGATTGATGCTAAAAAAACTCCGGGGCTTTGGAGTTATGCCGCAAAGTATGTGGAAGATATGCTCCGTAATTCGGATGAAATTGATAGGATAACTGGCAATATCAAATCTGTGGCTTTTGTCTGGTATCTTGGGGGTAGTCTCAAAACCGCAACAGTAAACGCCACACAAAACATTATCGTTGGTGTCCCCCGCCTTCGTATGGATGTAAAAGGCGCAACAGCAGAATGGGTAACAGCGGCTGGGGATGCCATTGTCAATCAGGTAACAGGCAGTAAGGGAAAAGGTCTGACCGAAGAAGAATACCGCCTTATCCAGGAACTCCACGGGGAAAGTGTGATAACCGCCGCCTATCTGGAAGAAATAAAAAGCCAGATGCGGGGTGTAAGCGGGGCGAATGTATGGAACAAGCTGACCAATGCCATGGGCTGGCCTATGGCGCAGGTGGAACAACATAACCGTGCCAGTTTAGCTATCGCCGCATTTAGGGCAGCGCGGGAAGGTAAGCTGAAAGACAGAGCCAGAAAACGCCTTGGGATAAAGGGAGAAAAGGCCAGCTATGAGGAGGCCAAGGCTTTTGCACAAGAAGTGGTGCGGGATGCGCACTATGTTTACGGCAAAAGCAATACCCCTGAATGGCTTCGTGGCAGTGCGCTGGCACGGGCCCTTTCGCCAGTTTTTACTTTCCGCTCTTTCTCTTTCAACATGCTGAACATGTGGGCATGGGCGCTGAGAAGCCAAGGAATAGAAGGCGCAAAGTTTGCGGCTTCTTCCATAATGGCTACTATGACCTTGGGCGGCCTGACAGCCATGCCGTTTTATGTCACTCTTATGGCACTTGCCCAAGCAATAACGGGTGATGATGACGATTGGACGGAAATAATCCGCCAAAACCTGCCCGAAGTGGATTGGGTGCGGGATGTTGCCTGTTATGGTTTACCTGCCATTGCTGGGGTGAATATCGGCGGCTCTTTGAAAATGGAAACCCCCATGACAGAACCCCTTAAAAAGGGTGGCACTCCTAAAGAGATATTCTGGGGCGCAATAGGCGATATGATAGGTATTCCCTACTCTATGCTGGAAAACACCTTCAAAGCAATGGACGCAGCGGACAAAGGTAATACATACAGAATGATAGAGGAAGCTTCTCCAATTGCTGTAAAAAATGCTATGCAAGCATGGCGCTTATTTACGGAAGGGCAAACCACCATGAGCGGACGGCCTATCAACACACCTGGCCAGCCGGGCGCAAGAAAGCTTACAGAAGCAGAATCTATTGGCAAAGCCCTTGGTTTCCAGCCCGTAAACAGCACCAAAAGTTATGAAGCATACGCAGCGGAAAACCATGCGGATATGGTGCGTAGCCAAAAGATAGACGAACTGACCGTTCTTTCCCTCAAAACATTTGATACAGGTGACCCGGCAGGCAGACTTGCCATGCGCCGCAAACTCAAGGAATGGAATAGCAAAATGCGGGAAGAAGACAAACCCCACATGCAAATAAAAGAGGAAGACGTGCAACGCCGTGTAAAATCACGCAGAAGGGAAAACGCACGCAATGCCAAGAGCGTTCAGAAAGGAGAACG
>CAZJOG010000211.1:0-4139 GCA_964547565.1 uncultured Desulfovibrionaceae bacterium | reverse complement strand
GCGCCAGCTGTAGCGCCAGTAATAAAATATAAGAACTTATCCATAGTTTTCTCCAATACATTAGTGGTTAAATAAAAAAGGCGAGAAGATTTTCCCGCCTTTGCCTGATAATTCGTAGTTGTTATGGTCATTCCTGCCACGTTTGCCGGATGGCTTCTAAAACAGCAATCGCTACGGGTATCCAGTGGAGCACATGCATTTTTTATCCTTTTGTTATAGGGTGATATGGGCCTTTTCGCTATGCGCGGTCAGCACTAGGGGAACTGGTCAGGAAAAGCATTTTGCGCTGTTTTTTGCCTTAAAACAGCCTACGTTTCCTGCCAGAATTTTATCCATTCTTTGCCAGCAGCGCTTTTTGCAACATGGCGAACAAAACAGGCGCAAGCTCTTGCATGTCATTAATGGAGCGGCTTTCTGGCAAAAGCTCTTTCATGCTGCACATAATGCCAAGGCCAAGAACTTCTACGCCTTGGCGTTTAGCGCAGCTTAGGGCGCGTTTGGCCGCGGTGAAGGAATCTGGGCTGCCGTCTGACAAAAGCAAAATAATTTTGCGGGGTTCTTTGAGAAATTGCATCTGTTGCAGTACCCACCAGAGAGCTGGCCCAAGCGGTGTTCCGCCTTGAGCGCCTAGGGAGAAGCGGTTGTGCATACGCTCTCCGTGGCGGACAAGCGGGGTGACAAGAACCTCATCGACCTTGCTTGCTGGCAAGCTGTCAGCGGGGAAGGCCGTGACACCCAGGTTTACTCCCTGGCAGAGGGAAAGTGCCTGCGCCACAGCGTAGCAAGCGCTTGTGGCAAGCCGTATGCGGCTGTTCATGCTGCCACTGGTATCCAGAAGCAGATGCACAGCCGTGTCCACTTTTTTGTTTTCTCCTTCTCGTAGAAAGATTTTGGGGTTATGGGTGAATACCCCGTGCAGCCGAGCCGGGTTAAGCTTCCCCCTTCTCCCTGCAGAAACGGGCGAAAGAGAAGATGCTTGCAAAAGCCCGTGTAGTCTTGTGCGCAGAGCCGTAGAGGAGCTGAGAGCCTCTGCCTTTATGCGTGCTGGTAATGGCGGAGGCTTAAGATTGGAAGCCCGCGCAACGCATATTCTTTCAGAAACCTTTGCATTTTCTGCAATAGATTTGCAGAGTTGCTGTTGCAGCCAGTTACCCACATCTTGCGGTAATGCAGAATGCAAAGCATGCAGAAGGTTTTGCAAATCTTCCTCCGCAGAAACTTGCTTGTTTTTTCCCCGCTTGCTTTTCTGTGAAGCTTCCGATTTTTCTTCCAAATCGTTCTGGGAGAAACATTCAGAAAATTTGCCACTATTCCAATTTTCCGTCCGTGAAATAGCAGAGCTTTTCTCCTCAGAAAAAGCAGATTTGGGTTGTTGAGGGTAGTTGTCCACATATATTTCCAGCACTTGAACAATTTCTTTAGTGTAGTCCAAGCAAGCTTGAGAGTCAGGACAATTTGCATGGAAGCGCACCAGAATACTTTCAAGCTGTGGCAAAAGGCCAGGAAAAGCCGCTTCCACTGCTTGTGCTTCTTTGTCCCTAACAGGGGCAAGGCTTGGCACAGCAAATGCCCGTACAGCAAGCAAAATCCAGTTTAAAACAGAAAAGGCTGGGCTTGTTGGCCCAGCCTCTTTTTGCTTTGGAATAAACAAATGCTCCACAAGCCAATGCAAGTTTTCTTTACAGCCAGGAAAACACGCTGCAAGTTTTTGCTCTACTCTGTAGTCTTCTAATGAATTCCAAATGTGTTTTTCAAGTGAAGTAATGGATTGTGTTTGCAAAATGGAGAAGTCTGTTTCGCGTATATGGGCAGATTCATGGTCAAGAAAGGCCCTTAACATACAGAGAAATTCAGCACTGCCATCAACAGGCAATGCAGGTAAATGTATGCAAGTACCGTCTGTATACGCAGTATCTCCTTGTATTTGCACATCAATACCATATTTATTGCCAAGTACAGAGGCAAGAAGCGGCATAGAAGCAAGTACATCTTGAATATCAGGCTGTTGCATAGCATCACCACAAACCCATGCTGGGGATATGGGAATGTAAAGGCAGAGATGGGAAAGTATCCAACTCTGCTGTTTCTTCTGGATTTTCTTCTTGTTGTAGAGGAGAAGAGAACTCAGGATTTTGCTGCAGCATGCCTAATACAGTTTCCATTTTGCCATTCGCTGCTTGTGTTGCGTAGCTTATGAGTGTATCAGTATCGCGTAAAATGCTGACTACACCTTGCAACAGCAGTAAATCTGCCCCATGTATACTACCCTTTGCAGGCATACGGGAAAGGGCTGTTTGGATAATATCCGCCACTGGTGTTACATGCGGCTCTACAAAACTCAGCCCTATAAGCTTTGCATGCAATGTGTGCAGCGGGGAAAGTGCTTTGTGTGTCACTTCTGTTTTGCCAACGTATACACGGTTCCAAATATCTGTTGCATTGTGGGCAATTTCATCAAACAGCGTGTTTCCAAGGCCTTCTACCTCTTCTGCCAAACCAGATTTTTCATTATGTTCTGGTGCAACACGGTACACTTGCCATGTAAAGCTAAGGCGTGAACGTACATACTCTGTATCTGCAAGGGAAGATGCGATAATACTACCCCATTCTGCGTGTTTGGTTACCCAATCTTGAATGAGCTGATTGTATTCCAAGAGGAAGCTTTCTTTTGCAAGAAAGAACTCTTCCTTAATTTTACAGAGTTCTTGCAAAATTTCATCACATTTTTCTTCGGGAATTGCCCAGCCAGAGAGAAAACGCACGCCGTGTTTATCTAAATAATTAAAAGCGCGGGCCTTAAGTGCGCCAAACACCCGCAAGCTTTCTGGAGGCGCAATACGTTTACTGCCAAGGCTTGCAAGGTCTTCCGGGGGTAGTGGCACTTCGCCAAAGTCTTCTGCACTCAGCTTTTTGCGGGCTGACCACAGAGAAATATTGAGGTTGACGGCTAAAAGTTTGTCCAGTACCTGGATATTTGTGGGGAATACAGTGTCCATATTTTCTCCTTTATTATGGTTGCAGGAAGGAATAGCCTTCCTTTATTTTCTGGTTGGCGCGCTTTTGTAGCTCTTGCATAGGGTCAACATGTATGCAATTTTGCTTGTCAATTTGTATTTGCTGACCTGCTGTTTGCGCTCTGCCCCAATGCAGTTTTAGGCCAAATGGGGTTGCTGTTGCATTCCAAAACTTCCCGCCAGATGCGCTTGGTTTTGTAAGGCGCACTTCTTGCGTGTTTGGGTAAAGAATCTGGTAGTTTGCTTCTTCCTTTTGCACAGGTATTTCCTGTTGGGGAAAGAAACGTTGCGCCAGTTCATGCAGCATAGCGCGTGTTTCACGCGAGGCACGGTAGGCAAGTGCCCTATCCAGCGCGTAGGTAACAGGCTGTATACCCTGATGCGCAAGGGGCTGGAAGCGCACAGTCAAATCTGCCCAGCGCAAAAGGGTTCGCGTACTAAGGGTGACTTCCACGCGCCTGTACAGAGAATCAAGGGAATCGCGCTCTGCCTCGCCCATAAACAGCTTGCGCACTTCTCCTGCAAAATCCACAAGCTTTGCGCAAAGCTCTGCAGGCAGTTGGGGGAATTTTGCCGCTAAAAGTTCCCGCTCCACTTCTGGCTTTGGGTAGCCCACTTCGCAGAGAATAAACCTGTCCAGCCAGGCGATATTTTGTTGGCGTGTGCCTTGGTACAGGCCGGTTTCATCGCCCGCGCCATTGGTGTTGGCTGTTGCCGCAAAGCGGAACAAAGGGTGCGGGGGGATAAGCTCCCCGCCATTTTCCGCTATACACAGGGGAGAGCCGTCGAGGATGGAGTTGAGGCCAGCCGCGGCATCCGGGGATAGCAGGTCAATTTCATTAAGCAGGAACAGACCGCCGTACAGCATGGCAAGTGCAAGCGGGCCGTATTCAAACGCCATACTGCCTTCCTTTATGGAAAGATGCCCAATCATATCGGCAAATTCCATGCGGCCATGCCCTGTTACTTCAAAAACAGGGTAGTTCAGGCGTGCCGCTAATTGCTTGATGAGGCTTGTTTTCCCGCACCCTGTTGGGCCAAAGACGTAAAGCGGCTCTGTGGGGTCCATAAACCAGACAATAATGTCCCGGCTGGAGTCGTGAAAAAGGTAATCGGGGTTGAGGG
>CAZJOG010000210.1:0-4151 GCA_964547565.1 uncultured Desulfovibrionaceae bacterium | reverse complement strand
GGTGATATGCACCATGCCTTTTATGGTCATGTCCCGCATAAGGGTGCGCATAATATCAACATAAATAATGGTAGGTTCAAGCAAAACTTCACGGAATGTTTTGTCTGTACCGGGGAATATGTCGTCGGGTTTGGCGCCGGACTGGTCAAAAAGTTTGCGCACAAGGGTGTATCCATTTGAGTGGACGCCGGAGGAGGCAAGGCCAATAATAACGTCCCCAACACTGATGGACGAGCCGTCTATTATCTGGGCATTATCCACAATGCCCACACAAAAACCGGCAAGGTCGTATTCACCTTCGGCGTACATGCCGGGCATTTCCGCTGTTTCGCCGCCCAAGAGGGCGCAGGAGGAACGGCGGCAGCCTTCGGCAATACCGGCAATAACAGTTTCCGCAAGGTTAACATCCAGCTGGCTGGTGGCAAAATAATCCAGAAAAAAGAGGGGTTTTGCACCCTGGACAAGGATATCATTCACACTCATGGCCACAAGGTCAATGCCAATGGTGTCATGTTTATCCATATCTTTGGCAAGCTTAAGTTTTGTGCCAACGCCATCTGTGGAAGCCACAAGCACGGGGCTTTCCATGCCATTAATATCTGGTTTAAAAAGGCCGCCAAAACCGCCTATATCGGAAACAACACCATTGGTGTGTGTGCCGGAAACAAGCGCTTTAATGCGTCCCACAAGCGCATTGCCCGCATGTATATTTACACCGGCTTCGGAATATGCTTTTGCGCGGGTATTGCTCATAAATCCCCCTCAGGTAAGGCAAAAAAAAGACGGCCGCTCCAGCAGATTTTTCCCGGGAAAAACACTTGCCAAGGCCAGACAAGGCGCGTATTTTTCTTATAGCGTTTTTTGCCCCTCTTGCCAAGTGCTAAACAGCGCACAGCAATACAGGCAAAGTCTAAAAACAACGTGAATAACGTGCTTGCAGGGCCAAAAACAGGCCTGCGGTTTTTTATTTGGAGTTGCCTTTTACGATAACATGCTGTAATAGAATATTTTTACAGGTGCCATATGAAACAAATTCTTTTTTTCTTTTTATGCACGGTTTGCCTGTTTGTGGCACAAGCGCAGGCAGCTGTGCCGCCTGTGGCAGGGGAAAAATTCCAGCCACCCCAAAGCCCGTTTTTTTATTCCAGTGATAAAGACAGTGAAGTGTGGGGAATACGTAACCCAAAGCCTCAAAAACAGGGCCCGGGCTGGAATATACCTGACCCTGTCATGCCTGTGCTTCCCATGCCCATTATTATTATGCCAGACAGGCCGGCAGGAAAACCAGCCCCCGTGCTTCCCATTCTCAGGTAAGTGTATTTATGGAGGCACGCCATTATAAAGTTTTGGCGGGTGGTACGGGGGGTATACTCCAGTGCCGTCTGTGCCAGCATTTTTGCCGTCTGGCTGAGGGGGAAGTGGGCTTTTGCGGGGTACGGCAGGTAAAAAACCATACACTGGAGAGTGCGGTTTGTGGTGGCCCGGCTGCTTTCCATGCTGACCCTATAGAAAAAAAGCCGCTTTACCATTTTTTGCCACAAAGTAAAACTTTTTCCATTGGCACGATGGGCTGTAATTTTGACTGTGCCTGGTGACAGAATGACACACTTTCCCGCTCTGTGGTACAAACCGGGCGTGTGCAGTTCCAGGCACTGGAACCAGCAAAAATTGTGGAAGAGGCGCAAAAAGCCGGTTGTACCAGTATAGCCTTTACCTACAATGAGCCCACGGTTTTTTTTGAATATATGATAGCCTGTGCCAGACTGGCCAAAGAAGCGGGCCTTTTTACGGTGCTGGTTTCCAATGGTTACCAGAGCCCGCAGGTAATGGAAGAATTATTGCCGCTTCTGGATGCCGCCAATATTGATTTAAAAAGTTTCAGGCCGGATACATACGCACGCTATTGTAAGGCACGTCTTGCGCCTGTGCTGGAAAACCTGCGTATTTTGGCACACTCTGCTGTGCATCTGGAGGTAACCAGTCTGCTTATACCCGGCATTAATGACAGCACGCAGGAAATACGGGATATGGCGTTTTTTGTGGCAACAGAACTTGGCAGGCACATCCCCTGGCATATAAGCGCGTTTTATCCCTGCCGCGATATGCGGCATCTGCCCCCTACCCCTGGTACTACGCTGGAAAAAGCAGTGGAGGCCGCTGCTTTGGAAAATCTGGATTTTGTGTATGCCGGCAATATCCCCGGGCTTAATCAAAACACGCTTTGCCCTGCCTGCAAGGCGGTATTGGTGGAACGTCAGGGTTTTCAGGCTTTGGCGGATTTGGCTTTTATGGAGGCAAACGGTGCGTGCCCGCATTGTCATGCACCTGTTTACGGAAAATGGAATTTGGTGGGTAATATGCAGGGGTGTGCATGCTGTTAATTTATACAGGCAATGGGAAGGGCAAAACATCAGCCTGCCTTGGTCAGGTTGTGCGTGCTTTGGGTGCGGATAAACGTGTGCTTTTTGTGCAGTTTATTAAGCAGGCTGGGGAAGCGGCAGAGCAAATAATGCTGGAAAAACTGCTGGGAGAAAACTTTTATGCAGGTGGTGCCGGTTTTTTCCTGCACGAAAAAGACAGGCTTTTCCATACAAAGGCTGCGCAAAAAACCCTGCATTGGGCAAAAAATCATCTACCCCAGGCAGATATTATTATTTTGGATGAAAGCCTTTGCGCTTTGGAGCAAGCGCTCATTACGTCTGAAGAATTAGCGGACTTTTTGGAGGCGGCAAAAAACCAGCATGTTGTTCTTTCTGGCAGGCACGCGGCTTTACCCCAATGGCTTTTAGAATTGGCGGATATGGTGACCGAACTCAGGGAAATCAAGCACCCTTGGCAAACAGGCAAAAAAGCTGTAAAAGGGATTGATTATTGAGGGAGATTAGGGAGCGTATACTCGCATGTTCCCTCTATCTTTCGCGCGTACCCGTTGATTTTTAACCAGAGTTCCGTATGAAAGACCAAAACCCCTTTGCTCATCTTGACCCCAGGCTTTTCCCTTCCAAAAACACGGGCCGCTCTCAAAAAGAAACCCGTAAGGAAATGAAAAAAGAAGCGGCCCGTGCTATTTCCGAAGAAGGAATTTCGGAAGACACCGCTCTTTTTCTTAAAGCTATGGGGAATATCCAAAAAACAAAACCAGCGAAAGGGGCCGGGCCGGATGGGCCGGATGAACCAACCATGGCGGACGCTTTGGCGCAATCCCTGGGCAACATACAACCCGCTGCAAAACCAAAAGGCTCGGCATCTGCCGGAAAACTCCCCCCGCCTGTGCGTGTGGAAGAAGAAATAACTATGGAAGCCGCCGGCTTTACAGCAGACCCTCAACTAGCTAAAATCAATAAAGAAAAAAAGCGCATCCATACCGGAGCCGGCAGCCACACGGGGGACAAAGAAACAGCAGCGCGCAACCACAGATTAGAAAATCTGGCGGCATTAACCGGCCTGCATGGGGAAACAGGGGAGGTTTCGCTCTACCCTGAAGATGACATAGCTTTTTTCAGCGCTATCCAAACCATGGGGGATGTAACCCCATTGGCTGGTAAAGGGCGGGATATTCCCCCGGTTGTGCTGCCGGGCAAAAATAAACCGCCTGTGCCTTCTGACCCTTTGAAGGATTTTATGGAGGGTAAGGTAGAGTTCTCCCTTTCTGGCACAGAAGAATTTATGGAAGGCCATGTGGTGGGGTTGGACTTACTGACTGTAGGCAAACTGCAGGCGCGGCAATACAGCCCGGAGGCGCATATTGATCTGCATGGTCTGAACGCGGAACAGGCATACCAAACGTTGACAGGCTTTTTCAAAAATGCGTACCATAAGGGTTTGCGTACTGTGCTTGTGGTAACAGGCCGCGGCCTTAATTCCCCCAATAATACGCCTGTTTTGCGCACAAAACTGGGCGAATGGCTCACCCATGAACCTTTTAAGCGTGTTATTCTGGCATTTTGTACAGCCGCACCGGAAGATGGCGGCACGGGCGCAATTTATGTGTTATTGCGCAAATACAGAAAAAACAGCGGTAAAATACACTGGGATACCATGCCAACAGATGCGGAGTTTTTTTTGTAATCCGCGGGCAAAAAGCTTTTGCTTTTTGTCAGGTTGTTGACAAAGTCAGCAACCTGCCGGCAGAGGGAATAGGCGCGGCTTTG
>CAZJOG010000209.1:0-4191 GCA_964547565.1 uncultured Desulfovibrionaceae bacterium | reverse complement strand
ATCCAGCAAGTCTTTCAGAGTAAGCGGGGGCAAAGTTCCTACAGAAATAACAAGGCCACAGTTTGCGGTATCAGAAAAAATCATAAGCTGTTCGCCAAAATCATCTTGGTTTTCTGCATTTATCGTATAACCCTTGGGCACATCTATGGTGACATAGGGAAATTCTTTTATTTCCGCCATGGCCGCTGTTACAGTAAAAGCCAAAGCAACAACAGCCATACACATTGTCGTACACGTTTTTTTCATGCTGGTTCTCCAAAGCTAGGTATGTTTTTTAACACAGTCTTCTGTGCTGCAACAGGGCTGCAACAGCGCAGGTTTTACCGTGCTTTTTACGGCCTAGCATACCCATAAACAGAAGGCAAGCTGAACCCAAACTGCCGGAGTTTTTCACCGCTTGCAGTGTCTTTTTTTTGTCACACATCTTTAATCCAACTGTCACACGTTTGTCACATTTCCATTTTAGATTCGTTTCCAGACAAGAACAATCAACAAATGGAGAACTCCATGCTTCGTGCTAAAACACAGTTTCTCACCTCTGCGGCACTTGCCGCCACCCTGGCCCTGCCTGTTTCCTCCTTTGCAGCAACCGAAATTATGGTCAATGGCTCCACAACCGTTCTGCCTATTATGCAAAAAGTGGCGGAAGATTACATGGCAGTCAATCCTTCTGTCAGTATCGCCATTTCTGGCGGCGGTTCCGGCAATGGTATAAAAGCCCTGGTAGATGGCCTTGCCACCATCGCCATGTCTTCCCGTGATATAAAAAGCACGGAAACCGAACAGGCAAAAGCAAAAAATATCAACCCTGTGCGTAGTGCCATGGCGTATGACGCCCTTGTCCCCGTTACCCACCCCTCCACCCCTGTGCAATCCCTCCGTATTGAACAGCTGCGTGATATGTATATGGGCAAAATTACCAACTGGAAAGAAGTGGGCGGGGAAGATAAACGTGTTGTGGTTATCTCCCGCGATACTTCCTCTGGCACCTACGAAACATGGGAAGAAATGGTTATGAAAAAAGAACGGGTGGCACCCAGCGCCCTGCTGCAGGCTTCTAATGGCGCCGTAGTGCAGGCTGTTTCCCAAAACCCCAATGCTATAGGCTACATTGGCATAGGGTACCTTACCCCCTCTGTCAAAGCCATTATGCTGGGCGATAAAACAGCCACACAAGAATCCGCCGCCGATAAATCCTGGCCCCTTTCCCGCGAACTTTACCTTTTTACAAACGGTGAACCTGCCGGCGAAATCAAAGCCTTTATCGACTACACACTGGACCCCGAAAAAGGCCAAAAATCCGTCTCCGCTGCAGGGTTTGTTCCTTTGAAATAAGGGTTGGAGTTTTTGGGGGAAGGGAAAAAAATTTTTTGTAAAAAATTTTTTTCCCTTCCCCCAAACCCCCATCCCTTTTTCAAAAAACTTTCACTTATCCGATTCCCACCTGTTCCTTGCCTCCACTTCTTATCCCAGCTTACTCAACTCACAAGCCGAAATTTTCGAGCCTGCGAGAAAATTTCGAGAAGTGGCAACTGCGCCTTTGCTTGTGTGTGTATTTGCCCTTTGGGCAAATACACACACAAGCAAAGGCGCGTATCCCCAGCCTGCCATGCTGCCCGTGCCATTGCCAAAAAGTACACCCGCGCACAAGCAAGGGGGCTTGGGGGGGATTATCCCCCCCAAAAAACTCTCCCCAAAAACTCTTCTCCCCCCCCCACCCACCCCCCCACCCCAAGTAACCACCCGCCACACCATGACAAAAAGTGAACAAAACGACCTTATCACCCGCCTGCTGCTTGCGGCAGTTGCCATGGTATCCCTGGCATCTCTTGCGGGTATCATGCTTTTTCTTATTATGGAAGGGTTGCCGTTGTTTAAGGACTACCCTGTGTTTTCCTTTTTATTTGGGGAGTTCTGGTATCCTACTTCAGACCCGCCGGAATTTGGTATATTGGCGCTTATTGTGGGTTCGCTTGCGGTCACGGCGCTTGCCACACTTATCGCTGTACCATTGGGGCTTATGAGCGCCATGTATCTGGCAGAAGTAGCAAAGCCTGGTACACGGCGGGCCATAAAGCCTTTTATTGAGCTTTTGGCGGCATTACCCTCTGTTGTGGTGGGTTTTTTTGGTATGGTGATAGTAGCGCCGCTTCTGCAGGAATACACAGGGGCGTATACGGGGTTAAACCTTTTTAATGCGGCGCTTATGCTGGCGTTTATGGGTGTGCCCACAATCTGCACGGTGGCGGAAGACGCGCTTTACGCCGTGCCGCGGACACTTAAAGAAGCCTCGCTGGCACTTGGGGCAACACAGTTTGAAACCCAGATACGGGTCACACTGCCTGCGGCACTTTCGGGGATAGGCACGGCGGTTATGCTTGGCATGTCGCGGGCCATAGGGGAAACCATGGTGGTGCTGATGGTAGCAGGCGGTGCTGCCATGATCCCGGGAAGTATATTTGACCCTGTGCGCCCCATGCCTGCCTCCATAGCAGCGGAAATGGCAGAGGCGCCTTTCCGGGGTGACCATTATTACGCGCTTTTTGCAACCGGCTTGGTGTTGTTCATTTTTACCTTTATTTTTAATCTGATTGCGTTCCGTATAACAGAAAAACACAAGCAAGTGGGCTCATCAGGGCTGTAAAAAAACAGAGAAAAACGCAGAGAATACCATGGATACAAAAACCGTACACACTCTCCACCCGTCTGGGACAGAAAAGCAAACAAAACCCGTTGCACAAAAAAGTCTGGGCAGGCGTCATGTCATGCAGGGGGTGGCGTTTGGGGTATTACGCGGGGCAACCTTTATTAATATCGCGGCGCTGGTGGTGGTGTGTGCATTTCTGGTATGGAACGGGGCTGGGGCAATTTCCTGGGAGTTTTTGACAGAAGCACCACGCAAACAAATGACGGAAGGGGGCATCTGGCCGTGTATTGTGGGCACATTTTTGCTGGCGCTTGGGGCTATGGTGGTGGCTTTTCCGCTTGGGGTGGCGAGTGCTGTTTTTTTGCATGAATATGGGAAAACCGCGCAAAAAACTTCGCGTATGATACGTCTTGCCATCAGTAATCTGGCCGGGGTGCCCTCTGTGGTATTTGGGCTTTTTGGGCTGGCATTTTTTGTCACATTTTTGGGCATGGGGGTAAGTTTGCTGGCCGGGGTGCTAACGCTGGCGGTGCTCACCCTGCCTGTTATTATTAACACGGCGGAAGAGGCTCTGCGTCAGGTGCCGGATGCCTGGCGGGAGGCTTCCTTAGGGCTTGGTGCCAGTAAGGCGCAAACCATATGGCGGGTGGTGCTGCCTTCCGCCTTGCCGGGCATGTTGACTGGTGCTATTCTCGGCCTCGCACGGGCAGCGGGAGAAACGGCGGCTATTATGTTTACGGCAGCCGTGTTTTATACCCCCAAGATGCCGGATTCTGTTTTCAGTGCCATTATGGCTCTGCCCTATCATATGTATGTACTGGCAACAGCTGGTACGGAAATTGAAAAAACCCGTCCCCTGCAATTTGGTACAGCCCTGGTGCTTTTGGCGCTTGTGCTGGGGATGAACCTTATTGCGCTTATCCTGCGTGACAGGATGCAGAAAAAAGCCTGAGGCCCGTATGCCAGATTCTCCCCGTATTCTTGTGATTGAAGATGAAGCCGATATCCGTGACCTGTTGCGTTTTAATTTAGAGCGCGAAAGCTTCCGTGTAGAAGAAGCGGAAGATGGCCTCACGGGTCTGGAGCTTGCACGCAAACATAAGCCGGATCTTATTTTGCTGGACGTCATGCTGCCCGGCATGGATGGTTTTGCCGTGTGCAAAGAGCTGGAAAAAGACAGCACAACAGCAGACATACCCATTCTTATGCTCACAGCGCGCGGGGAAACTATAGACCGCATACTGGGGCTGGAGCTGGGGGCAGATGATTATGTGGTCAAACCTTTCCATGTGCGGGAACTTTTACTGCGTATACGCGCTATTTTACGCCGCCAGCAACCACCCCAGGCATCGGCGCCAGTGATGGAACACAAGGGTATTTTGCTGGATGTGGACGCGCACACCGCGTTTGTGGAGAATACCCCGCTGGATCTCACAGCAACGGAATTTCGCCTTTTGGCGGAGCTTATGGCGCATAAAGGCCGTGTACACACACGGGAAGCTTTGCTGGCTTCTGTATGGGGCTACCAGTTTGAAGGCTATGCC
>CAZJOG010000208.1:0-4213 GCA_964547565.1 uncultured Desulfovibrionaceae bacterium | reverse complement strand
ATATTGTTGACAAATCTATTAAATGCTAATTCTTCAATAGACTTATTAATAGATAGAGAAATATTAGAAATAGTATTAAAGATTTTTTTCATATAGTTTCCTTATCTTTTATGTACGTTTATTACAGTGTGTTATGTTACTTCGTCAAATGAATAAAATATTTTTTTTAGAAGTATCATTTTTTTTGAATGTTATTAACATAAAAAAATTTTAATTTTTTTCGCAATGTCTTATTTTTTTTAGATTTCTTTTGCATTGTAAGAAGTATTTCTTCACGCCATCCTTCCGTTGCATATTTCCAAAATCTATCAGCCATTTCATACTCTGGGTTTTTCCACGGTTTTATTGAATGAGAAAAGTGGATAATGTTGGGGTATTCTCTGCTATTCATATATTTTTTATAGTTTTTTATAGATAGTTTTTTTTCAAAACCTTTATCTACCATAGGAATATGCCACATTACATTCCAATCCCAATCTAAAAAATACACCTTTTTTTTGCAGACAGCATTAAGAATACATTGATCCGGCATTCTTGGTTTTTGTATTTTTGCTAGAGTTATAATACATTTTTCTGTAATATTTTCTTTTAACATTAATGAAATATTATATATAAGAGTACCTGCTTGAAAGTACGGTTCTCCGTCACAAAGTCCAAGAATATTTTGTAAATATTTATCGATTCCAAAATTATGATAATTAATGTACATTATTCCAATATCTTCTACAGCACCAAGTAAATTATCTCCAATATCAATATGATAAAGTTTAGAAATATCTGTCTCAATTACCATGTCACAATCTAAATAAATAACTTTTTGAAAACTTTTAAAGATTTGAGGAATAAAAAACCTGAAGTATGTAGCAAGGGTAGGGTGAGAACAAAGATAAAAGATAGATTTATCTATTCCTCGTAAATAGGGATCAATATCTATAAAACGGATGGAAATATTTTCCTGCTCCATAGCCTTAAGGCGTTTTTTATGAGGTAATGAAATGCCACCATCTAATACAAATATATCATAATTATGCTCTAAAGAACTATTCATAATTAAAGAACATATTGCAACACCAAGGTAAGGCGCATAATTATCATCTGAAGAAAAAACAACAGGGATGTTATTTTTTTGAAAAGTTGGTTTTACTTCGCGGGGAATATCTGTATTGTCTTTTACTTGTATAGCAACGTGTAAAATTGATTTGTGTTCTTTGTTTTTCTTTTCAATAAAAAGAATAAAAATTCGCTCAGATAAAAATCCCCACATGCGATGATTATAATATGAATACTTCTCATAATCCGTTTGTAGGTCAACTTTTGCAATAATAGCAAAAAGCCATTCCATGTATTCAAAAAAAATAGCTTTTTTCATCACAAACATATTACAGAGCAACGCTTTTTGCTCTGTGAAAAGTTTTGGGATATAAGGCGCGTATTCCGGGAAGTCTTGTTTTATAATTTCCAATGCAAGGTCAAGATCTTCTATGTGGTGTTCTTGTCTATAGTGCTCATAAAGTGTCAGAGGAAGTTTTTCCAGCTTAGGCAGTACAATATCCGCACCAAGTATATCTTTTTCTCGGTCTTTAAATACAAAATGCCGCCTGTAATGCATAAAGCCAATATAATCAGGATTCCCCAGCTTATCATAGTTTTTCCAAGCCCAGTACATCCCTGTTAGTTCAGAGCATTTCCTGTTCTCTTTGGAAATATTTTCCCCTGTATCATCCCCAATCATATTTTCATGCAACCATGCAATATCCTCTTCGCTCAGCTGGCCGTCAAAGGCAGGTTCAGACTCAATAGCGCGGCCCAGTTGTATAGGCACGTACACATCGTCCTTAATGAGGGTGGCAGGTTTATGGTACCCAACCAGAATTTTTATACTGGGTTTTGGGGCAAGATTTTGGGACATGGAAAAGGAATACCCGTAAAGATTAAATGGTTGTTCGCAGTTGCTTTTTCGAGTGGTACATAAAAGTACCGTTTAAGTCAATAAAAATGTAACATGCCGGTGCAAATATGTACCAACACGTTTTTTTCTAAAAATTAACCTACAATAAACAAAACTTGGGCATACGTTAAGTTTTTGCGCACAAAGGAATTTTCAGGGGCTTGCCTTTTCTTTTCCCCGGGTGTATAGTTTTGCCATCAGACAGCGACACAGGCGACACAACGCCTTCGCCCATCACCAAGTTATGCCCAAGGGCATTTCTTTTTTTATTATCTAACGTTGTTCAGGAGAATACCGTGGGTACTGCCAGCCGATACCACAAAACTTTTCCCATAACCTGGGACCAGCTTCACAGAGATGCCAAAGCTTTAGCGTGGCGCCTTTTGGAGAACCGCAATTTTAAAAGTATTGTGGCTATCACCCGTGGTGGACTTGTACCTGCGGCCATTATTGCCCGAGAGCTTAATATACGTATGATAGACACTGTCTGTATTCTCACATACCATGGCCGCGATCAGGAAAACACGGAGACCGTGTTAAAGCGCGTGGAAGGTGACGGCACGGATATGCTTATTATTGATGACCTTGTGGACACAGGCAAAACCGCCACCCTTGTGCGAGAAATGTTGCCCAAAGCCCACTTTGCCACCCTGTATGCCAAACCGGCCGGCCGGCCTCTTGTGGATACATTTATCACAGAAGTAAGCCAGGACACGTGGATTTTGTTCCCCTGGGATTCAGAAGTGCAGTACGCAACCCCCATTGTGGAATTAACCGACTAATTTTCTTTTCCCATACCGGCATTGCCGTATCCAGGGCCAGAAAAAGCTTTTTGGCCTTGGCATTTTTTTAGAAAAAAATCACGCTATAAGGAAAAATTATGAGCACCCCTATTTCTATGCAAGGATACAAAAAGCTGGAAAATGAACTGGATCGTTTAAAAAAAGAACGCCCCCTTGTCATACAGGCGATTAAAGAGGCAAGAGAAGAGGGCGATTTAAAAGAAAACGCCGGGTATGATGCCGCGCGTGAGCGCCAGGGTATGCTGGAAGCGCGTATTGCGTATATTGAATCCCGCATGCCGGATTTTAATATTATTGATCTTTCTACCTTGCACAGCGACAAAGTTATTTTTGGCGCCACTGTGGTGGTGGAAGATATTGATACGGAAGAAGAAAAAAGCTTTACCCTCTTGGGTGCAGACGAAGCGGATTTTGCCAATGGCTCTATTTCCATACAGTCCCCTGTTGCCCAGGCGCTTATGGGGCATAGTGTGGGGGATGAAGTGACCATTGATATTCCTCGTGGTCGTGTGACGTATGAAGTTATTTCTATAGAATTTAAAGGCTTGGCAGAAGAATAAACAAATAGTTATGGAATACATTAAGCCCCCTTCATGCAGGCGCAGGAAGGGGGCTTGGTTATTGGATAGCGGGAAAAACTCTATACGCCTTCTACAGCGTCCACAACGCCCAGTTTGCCGCGTACACCCTGCATGGCGGCAGAGAATGTACGTTTTAAACGGTTTGTTTGGTTTTTAAAATATTTTCTGCTAAACACAAGTGTAAACAAGGCCCATGCAACATGGGATGGATAATACTGCTTTAACACATAAAATCTGTTGCGAAGATAATAAAAATCTTCAAGTGGAGCTTTTACTTGCTCGTCTGTCAGGGCAAGCACGGGTGTAAGGGCCTCCCCATCTGGCGCAATATGGCGCACCACAGCGCCCGGGGCCCAGTTAAGAGAAAAACCTGCCTGCTGCGCGCGTTGCGCGTATTCCACATCTTCATAAAATTTAAACAAATCTTCATGGAAAAGCCCAATCTTTTCTATAAGATTGCGTGTAATAAGGCAGGATGCTGTGTGGATAAAGTCCATTTCGCGTACCACATCCGCCCTGTCTGTCATGGCAGTACGCATACGGCCCGCGTCAATAAGTTTTGTGGTTCCCCGCCACGGGCTGAATCTCCCCCCGCCGGAACACTCCAGAATATCTTTTTCCGCAAACACAAGGGAAGAGCCCACAAGGCCAATAGGGCCTTTCCCTCTGGGATTTTTTTTGCCTTTTTTCCCTTTAGCCGCTTTAATGGGAGAATCGCCCGCATGGCGCATAAGCGCCGCCAGAGCAAATGATTCCGGCATAGTATCATTATGCAGCACCCAAAAAGCCTGGCAGCCCGTATCGTATAACATAAGACGCAAAGCGGCGTTTAACCCCGCCGGGACCCCGCGGTTTTCTTCCAGCCGCAAAAAAACCAGTGG
>CAZJOG010000207.1:0-4219 GCA_964547565.1 uncultured Desulfovibrionaceae bacterium | reverse complement strand
GCACTTTGCCCATTCCCGAAAAAATCTCGCAGGCTCGATTTTTTCGGGAATAGTTGTTTAAGTAAAAAAAGTCCTTCTGTATGAAACCCAGTAAAGACTTTTTATGGGAAAGCGTTCATAAAACCTTTCCAAAACCTTTTATTCCGAGAGGATGGCGGCGCAGACAGCTTGCGAAGCAAGCGTCAAGCCGCCATCCTCACGGCAATAAGGGGGTTTGGGGGGGATTATCCCCCCCAATAACTAATACGCGTGGTCGGATTCGAGTTCTTCTGGGGTTATGCGGTGGGAGAAGGTGTAGTAGACCCATGCCTGATAGGCCAGGACAATAGGCACGCCGAGCAGGGCCACGGTAAGCATAATAGTGAGTGTAAGCTGGCTGGAAGAGCCGCCGTTAAAGAGGGTAATACTGAAGGCGGGGTCGAGGCTGGAGAGTATGATACCTGGGTACATACCAAAGACCGCGGCAATGGTAAGGCAGAGGATAAAGGCCGCGGAGCAGAACCATGCGACGAGTGACTTCCCGTAGTGGAGGGTCAGGGGGACGGCAAGGAGGGCTATAACGGCGAGGAGGAGGGGGATATAGAGTATGGGGTAGTGGGCGATGGTGGTAAACGTGTGGGTATAGTGGGCTGTAAGGGCTAAAAAGCCGATAACTGCGGCGAGGACAAAGGGCCAGAGGCCGCGGGCGGTTTTGATGGCGCGGGTATGGAGTTCGCCCACGCTTTTGAGTTCAAGCCATATAGCACCGTGCAGGCAGAAAATCAGCACAAAGGTGATGCCGCCGGCGAGGCCGTAGGGGTTGAGCAAGGTGAGCAGGTTACCCTGGTAAACGTGGTTTTCGTCTATGGGGATACCCATAAAGAGGTTGGCGAAGGCCACACCAAGGAGGAGGGCAGGCAGGAAGGAGCCAAAGAAAAGGCAGATATCGCATGCGTTACGCCAGCGTGGGGAATCTATTTTATTGCGGAACTCAAAGGCGACAGCGCGGAATATGAGGGCAAAAAGGAGGATAAGTAAGGGGGCGTAGAAGGCGCTAAAGAGTGTGGCGTATGCCAGGGGGAAGGCCGCAAAAGTTACGCCGCCGGCAGTAATAAGCCACACTTCGTTCCCGTCCCAGAAGGGGCCGGAGGCGTTGTAGACTGTACGTTTTTCATTATCGGTTTTGGCCAGGAAGGGCATAAGGGTGCCGGAGCCCAGGTCAAAGCCGTCCAGTATAAAGTACATGGCCCAGAGTAAGGCCCAAAGAAAGAACCAGATTGTTTCTAACATGATGAGTCTCCTTTATGGGCTAATGGGTCTGGTCTGCGGATTCGGTTGGCTTGGGGCCTTTGATGGCGTATTTGCGTAAGAGGTAAATATCAATAAGGCCAAGCACGGTATAGACGGCGATAAAGGCCGCAAGGGAGATAGCCACACTGGAGGCGGGCACGCCTAAGGATGTGGCGTCTGAGGTGCGCATGATACCGTAAACAATCCAGGGTTGGCGGCCAATTTCTGCAAGGGCCCAACCAGCCATAATGGTGATATAGGGCAGGGGAATGGCCCATGGCAGGGCTTTAAGCAGCCAGCTGGGTTGTTCAAGGGAATTACGTTTACGCCATGCAAGGAAGGAAAGCAGAATAAACAGGCCGCCCATAGCCACCATAAAGCGGAAGGAAAGGAAGTTGGGCAGGACGGGGGGAATATCTTCTGCGGGGAAGGCGTTCAGGCCTTTTACTTCTGCGCTGAAATTGCCGTATGCAAGGAAGGAGAGGAAACCCGGGACAGGCAGGGTTTCTATCACGTTCTTTTTGTTTGTTTCATCCGGCCATGTAAGCAGGTACATGGGGGCGGGGGTTTGGGTTTCCCAGTGGGATTCCATGGCGGCAAGTTTGGCGGGCTGGTATTCTGCTACAAGCATACCCTGCTGGTGGCCGGCAAGGCCAACCAAAAGGGCCAGAATCAGGGTGAAAGGGGCGGCAATTTTGAAGGATTTTTTGAAAAAATCCATATTACTTTTGCGTAAAAGGTGCCAGGCAGAGACGCCCAGAACAAAAAAGCCGGCTAACATCCATGAGGAGGAGACAGTGTGGAAAAACTGGCCCCAGGCGTAGGGGTTGGTAATAACGGCAAAAAAGTCTGCCAGTTCGGCGCGGCCATTGCGCATAACATAGCCAACGGGGTTTTGCATAAAGCCGTTGGCCAGAATAATCCAGATGGCGGAGAGGTTGGAGGCAATGGCCACAAGCCATATGGCGGCAAGGTGGACTTTTTTGCTCACTTTTTCCCAGCCAAAGGCCCACACGGCCACAAAGGTGGACTCCAGAAAAAAGGCGACTGTGGCTTCAATGGCAAGCAGGGATCCAAAAATATCCCCCACAAAGGCGGAATAGCGTGCCCAGTTGGTGCCAAACTGGAATTCCAGGGTAATACCTGTTACAATACCCAGGGCAAAGTTAATAAGGAAAAGTTTGCCCCAGAATTTGGCCATACGTTTGTAGGTTTCGTCCCCTGTGCGGACGTATTTGGTTTCCATAATGGCCAAAAGGACGGCCAGGCCCAAGGTAAGCGGCACAAAAATGAAGTGAAAAAAAATCGCTACAGCAAACTGCAAACGGGATAAAAGCACAATATCCATATGTTTCCCCTGGAAAAAATGTTAAAGAAAACAACTGATTTGTCAGAATGTTTTTAAAAACAAATTACTGGCATTTTGCTTTAAGTGCGTGCGCCACTTCCTGCCCAAGGGAAACGCATTTTTCCAGGTCTTCCTTTGTGGGGGTAAAAAGGGCGCGCAGGGGCTCGCCTACCATTTCCATACGCATGGCGGTAAGCTCATCATGGATCATTTTGGGGGCTTCCCCAGACCAGCCGTAGGAGCCAAAGGCGGCAGCCACGCGGTTAAGGGGTTTCAGGCCCTTCATGTGGGCCAGCATGGCCATCATGGTGACCATGGGCATATTATTGCGTGTGGGAGAACCCATAATAACGGCGCCCGCATCGGCAAGGGCGGTCATAACTGTGCTGCAGTGGTTACTTTGCAGGTCCATCATCTGGTAAGGTATGTTTTCTTTGTCCAAACCTTCGCCAATGGCGGCAGCCATTTGGGCTGTAGCGCCCCACATGCTGTCGTACACAAGAAGTGCCTGGTTTTGGGGTTTTTGTTCTGCAAGGGTTTTGTATGTGTTAAGCACAAAAGCCACGTCTTCCGGGGTGCGGAAAATAAGGCCGTGGTCAGGGGCAACAACATCAATTTTCAGGGCAGAAAGGCGCTCAATGGCTTTAAGAACAAAGCCCGAAAAGGGCAGGACAATATTGTAGTAATATTCTTTAATAGCTTCCGCAAGCAGGGTGTTGGAATACTGGTCTGCAAAACGGCGGGATGTGGCAACGTTTTGGCCAAAGGCATCGTTGCTGATAAGTACATGGTCTTCTTCCAGATACGAGACCATGCTGTCCGGCCAGTGCAGCATGCGTGTTTCATAAAAGGTAATATTGCGGGCGCCTATGTTGAGTCTTTCCCCGTCTTTTACTACATGGATGGGCCAGCCTGTTGTGTCAAACTGGCCTTTAATGGACTTTTCGCCCATAACGGAAACAAATATTTTTTCCGGCTTGCACAATTCCACCATGCGGGGCAAAACGCCGGAGTGATCTTTTTCCAAATGGTTACAAACAATATAGTCCACGCTTTCAAGGGGACAAATATTTTCAATGTGGGAAACAAGATCTTCCAGATAATCGTGGCTGACAGTGTCAAAAAGTACAGTTTTTTTATCGCGGACCAAGTAGGCGTTGTAGGTACTGCCAAGGGGGGAGCGGCTGTAATGGTGAAAATTGCGCAGATTATAGTCCACTGCGCCTACCCAGTAAATATCGGGCTTTAGGAGATAGTTTTGCATATAAACCTCAGGGAAGGGCAAACATGGGATTACAACCCGACCAAACCCCTGGTAAAAACCATACTGCTCGGTTGCCGGGCTTAAAAATGCCCCGGGGCCGGGTAGCCCCGGGGTATGTGTATCCGGTTGTTAGGCAGGTTGAAACTGGCTTTTAGGCGCACCACAAACCGGGCAAACCCAGTCATCCGGCAGTTTTTCAAACGGTGTACCGGGTGCTATACCGCCCATGGCATCGCCATCAGCAGGGTTGTAAATATAGCCGCAAACGCCACATTCGTAAGATTGCATATCAGTTTCCTTTTTTATGGTTTATGGTGTTGCTATGGGGCCGGCCACAG
>CAZJOG010000206.1:0-4234 GCA_964547565.1 uncultured Desulfovibrionaceae bacterium | reverse complement strand
TTCCACTTCTGGTTCGCCAAAATGGTGAGCTTGTGGACGGGGAATTGCGCCTCAAGGCCGCAAAAGAACTGGGTTACGCGGAATTGCCCGTTATCCCTGTGGATGGTTTTACAGAAACAGAAGTTCAGGCGCTGCGTCTTATCCTTAACCGTTCTGCCACTTGGGCAAGCTGGGATGAAGAAGCAGTGGCTCTGGAGCTGGCGTCCTTGCAGGCTCTGGATTTTGACCTTTCAACAACTGGTTTTGATTTGAAGGAAATTGACAAGCTCCTACATTCCCTCGCGGTGCAGGAAGAAAAAGACATTGAGGTTATGCCAGATGTTCCAGAAGTTCCCACAAACCAACTGGGCGATCTTTGGTTACTTGGCGATCATAGCCTGTATTGCGGCGATGCTACCCATGCGGCTTCTTACTCCCAGCTTTTAGCAGGGCAAAAGTGCCAAATGATATGGACAGATCCACCGTATAACGTCAACTACAAAGGCAAGGCTGGCTCCATAAAAAACGATGCAATGTCCCCTGATGCCTTCCGCCTTTTTCTTTTACAGGTTTTTTCGCACATGGTGAATGCTCTTCAGGCGGGCGGCGCGGTATATGTAGCCCACGCGGATGGCAATGATTGCGGTATAGCCTTTAGGCAGGCGTTTGCGGATGCGGGTTTGAAATTGGCTTCCTGCCTTATTTGGCGCAAAAATAATGCCACACTTAGCAGGTCAGACTACCACTGGCAACACGAGCCTATTTTGTATGGCTGGTTGCCTGGTGCTGCCCATCGATGGTGCGGGGATCGTAAACAAACAACCGTTATGGAAACCTTCCCTACCGTTGTTTCCCTTCAAGACGAAAATGGCCAGAATATTTGGCAGGTGGTAGACGGCGAACGCCTTTTGCGTATAAGCGGGCAAGATGTGCTTGTGGAGGAAATAGCAGGCACTATCCATTTTGCCCCCAAACCCCAAAAATCCCAGTTACACCCCACCATGAAGCCCGTGGCGCTTATTGCGCCTATGCTTATGAATTCGTGCGAACGTGGGGAATGGGTGCTGGATCCCTTTGGGGGTTCTGGTTCAACACTTATGGCCTGTGAGCAGACAGGCCGCATTTGCAAAACTATGGAGCTGGATCCTAAATTTGCGGATGTTATTCTCCTGCGCTGGCAAGAGTACACAGGCGGCATGGCCATACACGCGGCAAGCGGCAAAACTTTTGCCGAAATGCAAGCCGCCCGTTCTTGCGAACATTCGCCTGTCTTGGAGGTGGCCAATGGCTGATACCCTCCTTGCTCTTGTAGAAAAAAGCGCAGAAACAGACCTTGCCTTCCTGCTCAAAGCCAAGGAAGAGGCAAAAAAACGTATGCAAACAAACCCAAGCCCCGATGCCATAACGGCCTTTAATAAAGCACGCGAAGCTGTGGAAGAAGAAAGCGCAAGGCTTTCTGGACTTACTTCTTCCCGCGCCTATAAAACCCAGCTTGATGCCGTGGCGTATCTCAAAGACTCCGGCTTCAAACTCTCCAAATCGCAATTTAACCGCGATGTCAAAGCCCGCAAAATCCCCACCAATGCGGAGGGGTATTTTGAGGAATCTGCTCTGCTAGGGTATGCGGCTTCCAACCTTACAGCCACAGGCCAGCTTGAGAATAAAAGTATGAGTGAGGCCACAACAAACCGTCTAAGCGCCGATGCGGAACTGAAAAAGTTTCAGGCGGAGCGCGTAAAACTGAAGTTGGAAAAAGAACAAGGGCTTCTTATGCCCCGTTCTGAGCATGAACGGGATTTAGCGGCTCGCGCCCTGTTTTTCAAAAACGAGGTGCAGAATTTCATTTATCTGCACGGCGGCGCAATTATCCACTTGGTGGGTGGGGAAGAAACAAACCTGCCAATCCTTGTGGAATGGTGGCAAGAAACAACCGCAAACTGGATGGATACATGGGCGCAGGAGCGGGAGTTCACTGTAGAGATTGCGGATGAAGATAGTGAGGAAGGCGCGGAATGAAAGGGTATGTTGACCAGATCCAGCGCAGGACGCGCTGGGCCGCGCAGCGCGAGCGAAGCAAAAACGACGTTTTTTGCGAGCGAGAGCGAGTGCCGCACAGGACGTGCGGTCGAGCGTCATATAAAAATGAGGAAGGCGCGGAATGAAAGAAGCCAGCCGGAAAAGTAGCACTATCATCTTCACCGAAGGGGAGCGAGACATTTTTGCCAAACGCGAATTTGTGCCTGTTTCTGCCTGGGCTTCCCGTCATCTTATTGTGCAGGACGGCATTTACAAAGGCTCTCCCTTTCGTTTGCAGGTATCGCCTTTTCTGGCTGGCCCTATGGATGCGTTTTCTAACCCACGCGTGCAGGAAGTTGTGGTTTGCGGCTCCCTGCAGGTGGGCAAAACCCTTTTTCTCTATGCCTGTATGGGCTGGGCAATGGTGTTTCGTCCGGGTATTAAAATGCTCACCATGCCCACAAAAGACAGCCGCAACCGCGTGGTAGAAAAAAAGCTCAAACCCCTTCTGCGCGGTTCTCCTGCCCTGCGCAAGCTTGTGACGAAGTTCAAGCAGGACGCAATTTTGTTGCGGGACGGTACCAGCGTGGAGCTTGCTACTGCAGAAAGCCCCAGCCAGCGCGCTTCTATCACTATCCAAGACCTCATTGTGGACGAGGAAGACTTGTATAGCGCAAACGGTCTTTCTAATCCCTTGGAAGATTTTAAGGGTCGCACGCGCTCCTATGGCGAGTGGGCAAAAATAGCCAGAGCCTGCCAGCCAAAGGGCGGGGAAGAAAGCAGTATTTGGGGCGGCATAACCAAAGGGGTGGATCAGCTTTATTGCTACGAAGTCCGTTGCCCCGCGGACTTATGCGGGCATAGCCATGTTATGGACGCGGCCAATATTGTGATAGTTGGGGGCGAAAAAGACCCTAAAAGTATCAAAGCCCGCCGTTTGGCGCGCTACCAGTGCCCGTTTTGTAAATACCAGTGGACGGATCATATCCGTAACCTTGCTGTTGAAAAAGGAAACTGGGCGCCCTACCGTTACACGCCAGAACGGGGTTTTGAGCCTTGCCCGGAAGCAACTGACGCAAAAAGTGTGGGTTACCATATCCCCGCCTATCTTTCCCGCATGGTGAGTTTATCGGATATTGCGGCGCGTAAGATTGTGGCAGAGGCTTCGGATGATCCCGTTTTAAAGCGGCAATATTTTAACGATGATTTGGCCTTGCCGTATACACCTGTGGAAGTGCAAACCAATGCGGAAATTATCCTTTCCCTGCGGGAAGCGTGGCTTCCTGCCCGTACTGTCCCAAACGGGGCGGTAGCTCTTACCTGTGGTATAGACGTGCAAGCACGCGGCTTCTGGTTTTTGGTGCGTGCATGGATGCCCAACATGGCGAGTTATATTATCGACTACGGCAGCTTGGAAACATGGGAAGACGTGGCCAAAATTGTGTTTGATACTTATTACCCTGTGCTTGGTGATGCTGGTGAATCCATGCCTGTCTGGCGTGCGGCTATTGACTCTGGCGGAACAGAAACCCAAGGCGTCTACACCCGCACGGAAGAGGTGTATATGTGGGTTCGCGCTAATAGCAATGGCGTGGCTTTTGCCTGCAAAGGAGCAAGCCATGTACAATCTGCCCCAGTGCGGCGCATTATTCGGGAACGTATGCCGCATATCGGGCGACCTATCCCGGGTGGCTTGCCGCTGTATTTGCTGGACACAGGCAATTTTAAAACTCTGGATTTCGGGCGACTACTCAACCCAGAAAGCAAACAACCCTTGCGCTTGCATGGGGAATGTGGTTTGGACTTGGCGGAACAGCTTTCTGCAGAAAAGCTTGTGCGGCATAACAATAAACTTGTGTGGGAACAACAGGGCGGCGCTAACCACCTGCTGGACAGCCTTATGCTTTCCGCCGCGTGTGCAGATGCAAGTTTTACGCCCTCACTCCCGCATTACCTTTTGCAACTGGAGCGGGAAAAACAAATGCAAAACGCCCCACACTTCGCACCAAAAAGAAGAGAGAAACAGGAAACCCACACAAGGTGGGGGTAGGAGGCTTTATGGCATTCGCGATTATGGAGCAGTATGAATCTGGGAATAATAGCAATCGGCTAGAATCTCGCCCCTTGCGGGGTATGAAGGCCATCCGTGCATATTTAGGCGATAAGTCGGAGAATACTGTACTCAAGTATATCCGCAACGAAGGCTTACCTGCCAGTAAGATTGGTGGGGAATGGGTCT
>CAZJOG010000205.1:0-4255 GCA_964547565.1 uncultured Desulfovibrionaceae bacterium | reverse complement strand
TGGGTGTAGTGGGAATGCCCCTGACGCAGCGCTTTTTCCATGGCGTCCAGAATACATTCCGGGGTAGCAAAATCTGGCTCGCCCACGTCAAAATGGATAATATGGGCGCCGTTTCGTTCCATCTCTTTAGCTTTGTCCTGCACTTCCATGGCCAAAAAAGGGCGCACTGTGTGGATACGACTGGCAGACGGGTAGGAAAAAGAGGACATGCAGGCTCCTAATGGGTAAAGTGGGTAGCGTGTATACGAGCGGCTATAGAGCGGCACTCCGGGTCTTCATCCGCCAGGCCATCTTCTATAGATTTTTGGGCTTTGGCCGCGTATTCCGGCCATGCCTCCAGCAAACGCTCTGCCGCCAGAAAACAGGAGCGCCGCAACAGGGCATTATCACAAAAGTTGCTGTCCGCTGTGGCATTTTCATCAATTTTGCGGATATACGAAAAAAGCACAGGGTGGTAAATATGCGCCAGATTTTTGTTTTGTGCCAAAATTTCCGCAAAAGCTTCTGGTATGCCCCAGCCGATATTGCCGGATTCTTCATTCATATGCCAGATAAGGCGGCGTATAACGGTTTTTGCGTTTTCATGGCCGGCGCTGTCTTCCCCTTCATACATGGCATTTACAACAAGCCCAAGGCAATAGGCTGCCCGTGGGGCAACAGGTTCGCCTTCCGGCAAACAGGCAATAAGGGCGCTTACAAGAGCCATACCTGTGTGCACAGGGTAGGCATCCGGTAAGGGGGGTTCCCTGTTCCATTCTGCGTTTTTAAACCAGGAACGTAAGGCTTTTTTTTGTGCGCTGAAATTTGCCATTTTTCCCATCCGCTATTGCTTGGCCTCGAACAAAATCGTCCGAACGAAGGCCTCAGTTATAAAAGGCAAAGATGGCATTGTCAATCTGGGCATCACGGCAAACCTGGAGTTTTCCATCTTAGAGCAATTCCCAAAAACATTCTGGGTTATTCTCAAATCAAGAGGGAAATGCTCTAAAATAATGCCGAAATGCCAGATAGGTGCCAGATAGGTGCCAGATACATAGAGCGCCATGATTCGGAAATATTGCCGGATCATGGCGCTTTTGCTCCAGGTGCAGAGGCAAGGTGGCTTAAACTTTTTTACGAAAAGCTTGCTTAACCTCCTCATCCGTTTGGTTAAGTTTGTCGCGGCAAAGTACATAAAGCTTTTTACGTTTTCTGCTCTGGGTATAGAGGGCTATAAGCGCCACAAACACAAGGCACACCGCAAGCGCATTGCCTATAAACCCACCCCAAAGCAGGCCCAAAAGACGCCCGCAAACCAAAGCCAGAAACAAGGCTGGGGCAGTAACTGTAAGGGGAAAGGCGCTATAGGCTTTCCATGCACGGCATAACGCAACAATGTCTTCTTTTGTGTCTTCTTTTGTGTCTTCTTCTGCGTCTTCTGCAAAAGGCGTGTTTTGCGCTAAAAGTGCTGTTTGGAATTTGTATTCCTGGTTTTGGATACTTTTTTTTGCATAGAAAAGTTGGGTCAAAAGTATAACAAAAGCAATAACACCCACTACTTGAACGCCTTCAAGATTCCTTTCCGGTTTGCCTAAACCAATATCAAAAAGCCCAAGAAATAAGAGAGGCAAAGATACAAAAGCCCAGAAAAATCCTATTTTTTCTTTTTTAATAACAAGAAAAGTAGCAAAAAGCCCCATTATTCCGCCCAGCGCCAATGTATAAAAGGAATAAGGAACGTGAAAGGGTTCGTTAATCATTACCCCGACGGGAAGAATAATAAGAAACAGGTAAAAAAGAAATGCCAGCGCACACCCAAAAGCAAACCAAAAAATAGCCAATGGCGAAAGTTTTACAGTAGACACATGCTGCTGTGTTTCTACAGGCATAATCCCTCCTGGCATGTATGGGAAATAACAAATTTTTTTCCCTTTATGGGTTGTGCTAAACACAGCGTAGCACGGGAGGTTTCGCCTATGCCTGTGTATATTGTGCCCGTGGAAACGTCAAGAATAAATGGCGCTGTTTTTTCTTTTTTATTATAGGAGAATAGTAATATTTTCAATAAGATATTGTTTTATTTATACATGCGAATACTGGAAACAAAAAACGGGAACCTTTGTAAAAAAGGTTCCCGTTTTAAAGTGGCGGAGCGGAAGGGACTTGAACCCTCGGCCTCCGGCGTGACAGGCCGGCGTTATAACCGACTTAACTACCGCTCCAACTATGGTCCGCGTGTGTTATGTTTACAAACAACACAATGCGTTACAAAAACATGCCCGGTATACACAGAAAAGCAAGTGGATGCTGGTGGGGTGCTACTGCAACAGGGAGTTACTACAGAGTACTGCTGCCGCAGGGGGCGGGCAAAATATACAATAACCCGAAGGTTTGCTGGTAAAGTGGCGGAGCGGAAGGGACTTGAACCCTCGGCCTCCGGCGTGACAGGCCGGCGTTATAACCGACTTAACTACCGCTCCGTGCATGGTGGGCAGCACAGGACTTGAACCTGTGACCCCCGCCGTGTGAAGGCGATGCTCTACCAACTGAGCTAGCTGCCCATGCAGGGGTCTTTCTAGCTTTTCCTGGTCTGGTTGTCAAGCATTCTTTTTTCTTTTTCGTAACAAAAAGGAAAACATAAAGAATACTGATAGTTTTTTAAACGGTTGCCCAAAGAGGGCATGTGCAAAAAAGTTTTTCGCTTGACAGAGGTTCTAAAGGCTCGTACTAGGAAATTTCCTTTGCAATTTTGGAGGTATAGACAGGCAAAGAGAGCTATTTTAAAAGGAGTATTTTGTATGGAACAGGAGAGAGAAAGTTTAGGCACACGGCTTGGTTTTTTACTTATTTCAGCAGGTTGCGCTATAGGCATAGGCAATGTGTGGCGTTTTCCCTATATCACCGGCATGTATGGCGGCGCAGCCTTTGTTCTGGTGTATTTGTTTTTTTTGCTTATGCTTGGTTTGCCTATCCTGATTATGGAATTTTCTGTTGGGCGTGCCTCTAAGCTGAATATTGGGGCCTCTTTCCGCAAGCTGGAGCCTAAAGGGACTTTCTGGCATCTTTACGGCCCGCTGGGTATTATGGGCAACTACCTGCTGATGATGTTTTATACCACTGTGGCAGGTTGGATGCTGGCGTATACCTTCCATACAGCTGTTGGTGATTTAAACGGTCTGAACCCTGAAGGTGTGGGCAATTTTTTTGGCGCTTTACTTTCCAATCCCTATGAGCTGGCATTTTGGATGGTGCTGGCGGTGGTATTTGGTTCTGTTGTCTGCGCCTCGGGTCTTCGTAAGGGTGTGGAGCGTATAAGTAAATTTATGATGAGCGGCATGTTCCTTATTATGATTTTGCTTGTTATCCGCGCAGTCACCCTGCCGGGTGCGGGAGAAGGTATTTCTTTTTACCTGAAACCAGACTTTGCAAAATTCACGGAAAATGGTGTGTGGACAAGTGTTTACGCTGCCATGGGACAGGCCTTTTTTACCCTTAGCATAGGCATAGGGTCTATGGCGATTTTTGGTTCGTATATAGACAAAAGCCGCTCGCTTACTGGGGAAGGTATTTCTATTCTTGGCCTTGATACCCTTGCCGCCCTGCTTGCAGGCTGTATTATTTTCCCTGCCTGCTTTGCCTTTGGGGTAAACCCTGGCGCTGGCCCTGGCCTTATTTTTGTGGCTTTGCCCAATGTGTTTAACAGCATGATTGGTGGGCAAATATGGGGTACGCTCTTTTTTGTTTTTATGTCATTTGCCGCTCTTTCTACTGTTGTGGCTGTGTTTGAAAATATCAACTCCTACAGCATGGATGTGCACCATATGAGCCGTAAAAAAGCTTCGTATATGAATATGGTGCTTATTGCCCTGCTTTCTTTACCCTGTATCCTTGGGTTTAACGTGTTGGCAGACTTTACGCCCCTTGGCGCTGGCACAAATGTGCTGGATCTGGAAGACTTTATTGTCAGTAATAACCTTTTGCCCCTTGGTTCCCTTGTGTACCTTCTTTTCTGCGTAACCCGTTACGGCTGGGGCTGGGATAACTTTATAGCAGAAGCAGATGCGGGCAAGGGCTTAAAATTCCCCCGTATTTTGCGCGGCTATGTGACCTATATTTTGCCCCTTATTGTTTTGTTTGTGTTTGTGCAGGGGTATCTGGATAAGTTTTTCCGTTAGGGTTTTGGTTACATTATAAAACAAAGAGGGTATCATGCACCAAACGGGTGCTATGTACCCTCTTTTTGTTTTACTCAGACTAATGACAAACCCCTCTGGGG
>CAZJOG010000204.1:0-4267 GCA_964547565.1 uncultured Desulfovibrionaceae bacterium | reverse complement strand
AACTGTGGCTGGGCCCCTCACCTTGATTTAGAAACATTTACCCCAAAGAGTGAAGACGAAATATCTTTGTTGGAAAATCTTTTAAATGCACCGTGGATTTCCCGTAACTTAGAACAGCGTGCGCTCAGTTTTGCAGCTTTGCATTTGGTGCCTGAACATCTGGATGAGGTAAAAACCCGCAGGGAGCAGCAGGTAGATAAAACCTTAAATGCGGTGCATGAGCGTTTGATGAAAGAAATTCAACTTGCGGAAAATCAGTATCTGTATTGGCAAAAAAATTTGGAAACCCACACAACCGCACACGCAAATATGGAAAACGCACGGCGTTTAGTAGATAGTTTAAGTGCAAGGCTCACCCTGCGCCGCCAAGAACTTGAAGCCATGCGTGCCATAGTTTCGTTAACACCAGTGGTTACGGGCGGAGCTTTAATTATCCCGGCTGGGTTACTAAGCAGCCAAAAGCAAGCAGAAAACACCCACACCCCCAATGTAGACAACAGAGCCCACATAGAGAACCTTGCCATGCAGACCGTTATGGATGCCGAGCGTGCATTAGGCAATACGGTGAAGGATGTATCTGCGGATAATTGCGGCTGGGATATAAGCAGCACACCGCCACTTTGCGAAGGTAAAATTCCTGAAGCACGGCATATTGAAGTAAAAGGGCGTGCAAAGGGTAGCACAACGGTCACTGTTACCCGTAATGAAGTGTGTTATGGCCTAAACCAAAAAGATAAATTTATTCTGGCGCTTGTGTTTGTAGATGGCGAAACTATAGATGGCCCATACTACGTGCGTAACCCATTTGAAGTAGAGCCAGACTGGCATGTAACAAGCGTGAACTTGGATGTGGCAAAACTTATGAGCCGTGCGGAAAAACCCACATTTTCACTATAAAACAACTGCGCTTCGCTGATGTTGAGCCCAACCTTATCCCCGGAGAACTTACATGAGTAACGAAGTTAACCAGCCTTACAAGAGTATTGCAAATACCCCGCGAACTACCCCCAAAAAAACAACAATAGCATATTGCAATACATGTTCGGGGGAGACGAAACATTTTATAGAAGGTACTTTTAAGCAGACACATTATTTTCCCAAGGATGCAGATTATTACGATATATCGGTAGAAGAAAAATGTGATATATTGTGCTGCTGTGGCTGCCAGACAACCTCTTTTTTACGAACTTCACTTTGTGATGAGTCTTCGGATGATCCATACAAGGAGACTTTCCCATCTCGTACATATAGGAAAAAGCCAAATTGGATCAAAAGCCTAAGCAAAGAATACAAAAAACTTTTTGATGAAGTTTATATTGCACTTGGGGAGGACTGTCTTGCTTTGGCAACAATGGGTATCAGAACTATTATTGATACATACATTACAGAAAAAGTAGGCGATTGTGGAGCATTTGCTGAAGGTCTTAAAGAGCTTCTTAATAAAGGCCATATAACCCCGAAGATGAAAGAAATTTTAGAAACTGTTGTCGATTGTGGTAGCGCAACAATACACAGACAGTTTCGACCAGATTCTGATACAGTAACACTGCTTATGGATACAGTTGAACTTTTATTACAACAAGATATTGTTGAACCTAACATAAAAGCCTTAGAAACTCAGATACCCAAACGTCCGCCTAGAAAGAATAAGAGCTAACCCATGCCAACAGAAATAAAATTACCCCGTAAGCTTATAGAGGTCGCCCTGCCATTAGATGCCATTAATGCCGCGGCGGCGCGGGAAAAGTCCATTAGGCATGGGCATCCCAGCACCCTGCATTTATGGTGGGCACGGCGGCCTTTAGCGGCGGCGCGGGCTGTGCTTTTTGCCCAATTAGTGAATGACCCTGGGTACGAGCGAGACTTAGGGCGTGGTGTAAAAAAAGAAAAAGCGGAAGCAGAGCGAGAAAGGCTTTTTAAGATTATAGAAGACCTTGTCAAATGGGAAAACACCAATAACCAAGAAGTGCTAGATTCCGCAAAGGAAGAAATTTGGAAGTCTTGGCGGGAAACGTGCGCATTAAACAAAAATCACCCAGAAGCGGCAGAATTATTTAACCCAGAAAAACTGCCAGCCTTCCATGACCCCTTTGCTGGTGGTGGCAGTATCCCACTAGAAGCGCAAAGGCTGGGGCTGGAAGCATGGGCTTCTGACTTAAACCCCGTGGCTGTTACCATTAACAAAGCTATGATAGAAATTCCGCCCAAATTTGCAAGCCGCGCCCCCATTGGCCCCGCTATGCAAGGTGACAAAATAGAAGGTTTGCAGTGGCAGGGTGCTTCTGGCCTTGCGGAAGATGTGCGCCGCTATGGCGCGTGGATGCGTGCAGAAGCGCAAAAACGTATAGGGCATTTGTATCCTCAAGTAGAAATAACCCAAGAAATGGTGGCAGAAAGGCCAGATTTAGCGCAGTACAAGGGGCAAAAACTTACCGTAATAGCATGGCTTTGGGCGCGCACCGTAAAAAGCCCTAACCCAGCCTTTAACCATGTAGAAGTTCCCCTTGCCGCCAGTTTTGTGTTATCCAGCAAAACTGGCAAGGAAGCGTATGTGCAACCTGTTGTGGAAGGTGATACCTACCGCTTTACTGTAAAAGTAGGCACACCGCCAGAAGGGGCAAAAAATGGCACAAAGTTTGGTGGAAGTAATAGCCCATTTTTATGTCTTTTCTCTGGCACGACTATGGATTTTGCTTATCTTAGAAACGAGGCAAAACAAGGGAGAATGGCGCAACGTTTAATGGCGATTGTATTAGAAGGAGAGAGAGAAAGAGTATATGTTGCACCAACTAGTGAACATGAACGCATTGTTTTGAAAGCCGTTTCAGCATGGAAACCTGAAACCCCCTTGCCTGAACGAGCTTTAGGATTTCGCATACAAGAATACGGTATGACAACATGGGCTGACCTCTTCACTCCCCGCCAGCTTGTTGCCCTTACCACATTTTCCGATTTAGTGGGCGAGGCCATAGCAAAATGCAAGGCAGACGGCGTAAAAGCAGGGCTTGCGGACGATGACATGGGGCTGGATGCTGGCGGCCTTGGCGCACAAGCGTATGCGGAAGCTGTGGGGGTGTATTTGGCATTTGCAGTGGATAAGGGAGCTAATTACTGGTCTAGCCTGTGCGCGTGGAGTGTAAGTACAGAAAAAATGATTTCCACTTATGGAAGGCAGGCACTTCCAATGGTGTGGGACTATGCAGAGGTTAATCCTTTTTGTGGTTCATCAGGGAATTGGGATTTAGGAATTATTCAAGCTGCAAAGCTTTTAATCAATTTACCATGCGGATCTAACGCCTTTTCCCTTCAAGCCGATGCACAAACGCAAACTATTTCAACAAATAAAATTGTTTCTACAGACCCACCGTATTATGACAATATTGGGTACGCAGACCTTTCAGATTTCTTTTATGTTTGGTTGCGCAGGGCGTTGCAACCTATATTCCCTTCCCTTTATGCTACGCTTGCTGTTCCCAAAACAGAAGAACTTGTTGCCACACCCTACAGGCATGGGGGAAAAGAGGCCGCAGAAGTGTTTTTCTTAAATGGCATGGGGCAGGCACTCCACAATCTTACTTGGCAAATACACCCTGCCTTTCCTGTGAGCATTTATTATGCGTTTAAGCAGTCAGAAACTGCCACAAATTGCGATACGTCCAATACAGGCTGGGAAACTTTTCTTGATGCGGTATTGAAGGCGGGTTTTGCTATCACGGGCACGTGGCCTATGAGTACAGAGTACACAGGAAACTTGAAAAACAACACCAACGCCCTTGCTTCTTCCATAGTGCTCGTATGCCGCAAACGCGACCCCAACGCCCCCAGTATTTCGCGGCGGGAATTTGTGCGGGAACTCAATGCCGTATTGCCAGAATCCCTTATGGAAATGACACACGGCGGGGTTAATTCCCCCGTAGCGCCTGTAGACCTTTCCCAAGCTATTATTGGGCCGGGCATGGCTGTTTTTTCCAAATACAGCGCGGTGCTGGAGGCAGATGGTACGCCTATGAGTGTGCGCACAGCCCTTACCCTTATTAACCGTTTTTTGGCGGAAGATGATTTTGATGCAGACACCCAGTTTTGCCTTGCTTGGTTTGAAAGCAAAGGCTGGGATTTTGGCCCGTATGGGGAAGCAGATGTGCTTGCCCGCGCCAAGGGTACAAGTGTGGGCGGCCTTGTGCAAGCGGGTGTGGTTGAAAGTGGGGAAGGCAAGGTGCGCCTTTTACGTTGGGCGCAAATGCCAGCAAACTGGAACCCCACAACAGAT
>CAZJOG010000203.1:0-4302 GCA_964547565.1 uncultured Desulfovibrionaceae bacterium | reverse complement strand
GGCGGCAATATAACGGCGTATAGTCTGGTGGACTTTTTGCTCCGGTTTTTCGCGTACAGAACAGGTATTCAGAAAAATAAAATCTGCGTCTTCCGGCTTTTTTTCTTCCAAACCCGCAAGTAAGAGGGTTCGTTTTACCCAGTCAGAATCATTCACATTCATCTGACAGCCAAAAGTCACACACGCAAACGAGGCCATATTCTTTCCTTTTTATGCTTAAAAAGCAATCCAGATCCGGTTGTTTATTTGTTTACAATACCGAGTTAACGGGTACTTGGCAAGAATAGAGCATTTTTGCCGTTTTCCATATTCTTTCCATTTTTCTCCCTTTACAGGTGGTGTTTAGGCCTTATCTTCAAAATATTATGGAAAATACCATGGCGCAATGCCATGGAAAATGTTATGCTGTTCTTGTGCTGCCCGGGTTTTTGCCGGGAATTTTCCTTCCCCAACTTTATAAAGATTGAGGCCTCTCTTATGCTGCCCGAAGGCTTTACCCATATTACCCTTGGCCTTGTAGACGAATTTATGCCGTATTTTGTTAAAACCCCGCAAAAATCCGCGGATTACTCCTTCACCAATCTTTGGGGCTGGGCAGATTATTATGGTCTGGCGCTGGCGTTTGATAAAGGTTTATGCTGGGTGTATCAGGAAAAACCCCTGCCGCGCCTTTGGGCGCCCCTTGGGGACTGGTCTGCGGCAGATTTTACCAAAATCCAAGAATTTGCCAATAAAACCATCACTTTGCACCGTGTCCCTTCTTTACTTGCCCAGCAACTTAAAGAGCAGTTTGGTGAGCGGCTGGAAGAAAAAGAAAGCCGGGAACACTGGGAGTACCTGTATAAACAAAGTGACCTTGCCACCTTGTCCGGCAATAAATTCCATAAAAAGAAAAACCATGTGAATGCGTACACTAAAGCGTATGGCATTGATTACCGCCCCATTGACGACAGTAATATAGACCATGTTCTGGCCCTGCAGGAAGACTGGTGTAAATGGCGCGACTGCGAAAGCAGCCCCGCCCTGCAGGCAGAAAGTGATGTTATTTTCCGTGTGGTAGGCAACTGGAACCGTCTGCCTGGTTTATCCGGTGGTGCGCTGTATGTGGAAGAAAAAATGGTCGCGTTTTCCATAGGCGAATCTTTGGATAAAGACAATTTTGTGGTGCATTTTGAAAAAGTCCAGCCGGATTATAAAGGGATATACCAGGCCATGAACCAGACATTTGCGGAAAAAGCCGCAGCTGGCTACGAATTTGTCAACAGAGAACAGGATATGGGGGAAGAAGGGCTGCGGCAGGCAAAACTCACCTATAACCCTTTGGGATTTTTGGAAAAGAGTACGCTTGTCATCAAGCCCTCAATAGAGTAGTGTTTACCTGCAAAAGTAAACACTATAAAACCCGTAGGGTTTTACGCCGCCATGAGCGGCGTAAGTGAGCAAAAAACCACGTTTTTTTGCGAACGATCCTGCGAAAATTTTGAACAACATTATGTTCAAAATTTTTGCACGTAGACAGTAGAATAGAAGGCGAAAATTTTGCATTTTTTTTGTCCACTTTTATATGTATGACAGGGCCCTATGGATAAAGTTATCACACGTTTTGCTCCCAGCCCCACCGGGCATTTGCATATTGGCGGCGGTCGCACCGCCATTTTTTGCTGGCTTTTAGCCCGCCATTATGGCGGCGAGTTTCGCCTGCGTATTGAAGATACAGACACGGAGCGCTCCAAACAGGAATACACAGATTCTATTTTGGCTTCCATGCGCTGGTTAGGTCTGGACTGGGACGGGGATCTTACCTACCAGAGCGAACGCACGGCAATATATAACAGCTACATAGACAAAATGCTGGAAACAGGCCATGCCTATTATTGCGACTGCACCCCGGAAGAAGTGGAGGCTATGCGTGAAGTGGCACGGGCCAAAGGGGAAAAGCCCAAATATAACGGCCGTTGTCGTGAGCGTCATCTGGGCCCGGGCGAAGGCCATGTGGTGCGCCTGAAAACACCGGAAAGCGGCAAAGTTGTTTTTGATGATATGGTAAAAGGCCGCATTAGTGTGGATATAGCGGAACTGGACGATATGGTGCTAAAACGGGCGGACGGTATGCCCACCTATAATCTTGCGGTTGTGGTGGATGACCATGAAATGGGCGTTACCCATGTTTTGCGCGGGGACGACCATGTTTCCAATACCCCTAAACAGATACTTTTGTATGAGGCCCTTGGTTTCCCCTTGCCCACATTTGGCCATGTGCCTATGATTTTAGGGCCAGACAGGCAAAAACTTTCCAAACGGCACGGCGCGCGGGCGGTTATTGAATACCAGGAAGACGGCCTTTTGCCGGAGGCTCTGGTCAATTACCTTGTGCGCCTTGGCTGGTCACACAAGGACCAGGAAATTTTTTCCCTCAAAGAACTGGTGGCTCTTTTTGATGGCACAAGCCTGAACAGCGCGGCTGCCGCTTTTGACCCGGAAAAACTGGAATGGCTGAATGGCCATTATTTGAAAAATTCCACCCCTGCGGCGCTTTACCCGGCTCTTATGCCTTTTTTGAAAGCAGAAGGGCTGGATACCCTTGCGCCTGAGAGTATTGAAGCTGTTCTTCCTTTATACCAGGAACGGGTAAAAGATTTAAAAGACCTTGCTCACTCCATCAAGGTGTATTTTATAGGGGCAGACGCGGTTGTGTATGAAGACAAAGCCGCAAAATCTCTGGATGAAGACGGCAAAACCCAACTTGCGGCATTGTGTGGCATTTTTGAAGCACTGCCGGACTTTGGGGCAGAAACCCTGGAGAAGGCCATACACGTTTATTCTGAAGAAAATGATATTAAATTCAAGCGCATTGGGCCTCCCTTGCGTGCCGCTTTGCTTGGGCAGTCGGGTGGGCCGGCGGTGCACCAGTCTTTGGCAGCATTGGGCCGGGAAGAAAGTTTAAAACGTATGCGGCGCGCCATAACGTATACAGCCTGATAGCGTTTTTATAAGGAAAAATATGTATCTTTTTAATACCATGAGCCGGAAAAAAGAGGCATTTGTCCCCGCACGCGAGGGCAAGGTTTCCCTGTATGCATGCGGTATTACCGCGTATGATTACTGCCATATTGGCCATGCACGTTCTGCCGTGGTGTTTGATGTGCTTACGCGGTATTTGCGTTATGTGGGGTATGATGTCACCTTTGTGCGCAATTTTACGGATGTGGACGATAAAATTATTAACCGCGCCAATAAGGAGGGGGTGGATGCCACACGCATTGCCCAAACTTATATGGCTGCCTTCCATGAGGATATGGACAGGCTGAATGTACAGCGCGCCAGTATGGAACCCCGCGCAACAGACTATATACTGGAAATGATTACCCTTTGTGAGCGCCTTATAGCCGGTGGCCATGCGTATTCGGCAAAGTCTACAGAAATGGGGGCCGATGTTTATTTCCGCGTGCGTTCCTTCCCTTCCTATGGCAAACTTTCCGGGCGTGATGTGGATGACCTGCGCGCCGGAGCCCGCGTGGCCGTGGGGGAAGAAAAAGAAGACCCTCTGGATTTTGCCCTGTGGAAAGCCGCCAAACCCGGGGAACCGTTTTGGGAGAGCCCATGGGGGAAAGGACGACCGGGCTGGCATATTGAGTGTTCTGCCATGAGCGAAAAAAATCTGCCTTTGCCACTGGATATCCACGGGGGTGGGCAAGATCTTATTTTTCCGCACCATGAGAATGAAATTGCGCAAAGCGAGGCTGCCCTTGGCAAAACCTTTGCCAATTACTGGGTGCATAATGGCTTTGTACAAATAGATTCTGAAAAAATGTCCAAATCTCTGGGCAATTTTAAAACCATACGCGATATTTTGCACCAGCGCTTGCCGGAAGTACTGCGCTTTTTCTTGCTTTCCAAGCATTACCGCAGCCCCATAGATTTTACCCCAGAAAGCATGGACGAGGCAGAGCGCGGCTTAAAGCGCATCTACGAATGCCTTGAAAATGCAGAACAACACCTTAAAACTGGCAATTTTCAAAAAGGTGCTGTACCAGCAGAAATAGCAAAAGAATACAGCGAGCTGGACAAAGCGTTTTTTGACGCTATGGACGATGATTTAAATACAGCCGCTGCTCTTGGCCATATATTTGGCATGGTGCGCCTTGTTAACCGCCTTATTGAAGAAAAACCCTATAAAAAACTGGAAGGTACAAAGGCCATTTTAGCGTCCTTTGTGCAAAGTCGTGACAACTGGGCAAAAATTCTGGGGATATTCCTTCTTCCCCCAGCAGAATTTTTGGCTGCACAAAAAACACAAAGTGC
>CAZJOG010000202.1:0-4491 GCA_964547565.1 uncultured Desulfovibrionaceae bacterium | reverse complement strand
AGGCGGCCGGTAAATTCGTCTACAATAACAACCTTGCCTGCCTCATCCACAATATAATCCACGTCCCGTTTATAGGCATGGTGGCCTTTAAGCGACTGCAAAATATGGTGCTGGAAGCTGATATTATTGGGGTCAAAAAGATTGTCTATTTGCAAAAGTCTTTCCGCTTCTGCCACACCTTCTTCTGTAAGAAGGGCTGTGCGGGCCTTTTCATCAATAGTAAAGTGTGTGTCCAGAACAAGGCGGCGCACCAGATCATCCATCTGGCGATAAAGCCCCACAGAATCATCACTTGCACCAGAAATAATAAGCGGGGTACGGGCTTCGTCTATAAGAATGGAGTCTACTTCGTCCACAATAGCGTAATGCGGCGCACGCTGCACAAGCTGATTGGGGTAAAATTTCATATTGTCGCGCAGGTAGTCAAAACCAAATTCATTGTTGGTGCCGTATGTAATATCTGCCGCGTATGCAAGCTGGCGTTCTTCATCCGAAAGACCATGCACAATAACGCCCACCGTGAGGCCCAAAGCCTTGTAAAGGCGGCCCATCCATTCACTGTCGCGCGTAGCCAGGTAATCGTTCACTGTCACAACATGCACGCCCTTGCCTTCCAGAGCGTTTAAGACAACAGGCAAAGTTGCCACAAGGGTTTTCCCTTCACCTGTTTTCATTTCCGCTATTTTACCGGAATGGAGCACCATACCGCCTATAAGCTGCACATCATAGTGGCGCATGTTAAGCACACGCCGGCTGGTTTCCCGCACAAGCGCAAAAACTTCCGGCAATATGGAGTCCAGTTTTTCCCCATTTTGCACACGCTCTTTATAGCCTGCCAGCGTAGGCACCAGCTCTTCATCCGTAAGCGCCTGCATCGCAGGTTCAAGCGCGTTTATTTTTTTTATATTGGACTTTAATGACTTAATATACCGGTCATTACGGGTGCCAAATACTTTGCCGAAAATATAGTTAAACATGGTGTCTCCATTCTATGCAAACAGAACAATGCTGGGTATATGTTAAGCGTTTATGGGGTGTGGTCAATAGAAAACAGGAAGAAGATTTCCCGTTTTATGCGTATACAATGTCCACACGGCCCTGACAGGGCTGTGGGCTAAGCTCCGGCCCTATCACAATTTGTACGTTATGGCCAAGTTTGGTAATACATTCCAGCATTTTTGCTTCACTTATATCCTGAAAATGCCCATCCAGCATACGGGAAAGGGCAAATTGAGAAAATCCAATAATACTAGATGCCTGCGCAATGGAAAGACTTTGCTGTTCAATAATATCCCGCATGGTAGAAACAAGGTTTGCTTTCAGATACATACTTTCAGCATCACCCACAGCCATATCTTCATATACATTCACACTGCCTGTAATATCAGTATCCATTGTTGTACTCCTTGGCATGTGCCTGGGCTTGCCTGAGGCGCGTATACACAAGCTCCATATCCTGCTTTGTGGTAGCAATCCCCTTGGTGGATTTTTTCTGGAAACAGTGCAAAACATACACCGCATGCTTAAACTTTACGGTGTACACAGCGCGATACGTATCACCCGCGTTGTCCTCTATTATTTCCAGTACCCCGGCAGAACCAAAACCCTGCAAGGGCTTGGCTTTACCGTGCTTTTTCCCCTGCTGCGCAAGAAAAAGAGCAAAACCAAAAGTTTCCTTCACATCTTCAGGCATTTCCCGTATGTCTTTCTGGGATGACCCCATCCATACAAGCGGTTTAACTTCCATTCGTATACCTTTTCCATAGCATGGTCAAACTCCGGAAGCAGCAAGGTTTCAGGTGTAAACTTTACCCCAGTGAAAAACTTTCCCCCAGATACACAGTTCTTGCCTGTTCATCCGCCACAATAGCCTCCGGGGTGCCGGTCATAAGAAGCGCGCCTTCAAACATAAGCGCCGCATGGTCGCAGATAGACAGGGTTTCGCGCACATTGTGGTCGGAAATAAGCACCCCTATGCCCCTTTCCTTTAAACGGCGGATAAGCCCCTGTATATCCCCCACAGCCAGCGGGTCTATGCCCGCAAAGGGTTCATCCAGAAGCACAAACAGAGGGTCGCGTATCAGGCAGCGGGCTATTTCCAGCCTGCGGCGTTCCCCACCGGAAAGATGTCCGGCGTACGATTTTGCAAGGCGCGTCAGCCCAAATTCTTCTAAAAGGCTGTCTATACGCTTTTTTTGCGCCGCGCGGGAAAGCCCCGTATGCTCCATAATAATAGAAAGATTCTGGTACACAGTAAGTTTGCGGAAAATAGAACTTTCCTGCGGCAAATAACTTACCCCCACACGCGCGCGCCTGTATAAAGGCCAGGTGCCTATGTCTTTACCGGAAAGCAAAACATGCCCGGCTGTGGGTTTTAATATACCCGTGAGCATATAAAAGGTTGTGGTTTTGCCCGCCCCATTGGGCCCTAAAAGCCCCATAATCTCCCCTTGCGACATTTCAAGCGAAACATCACGCACAACACGTTTTGCGCCAAAAGATTTTTGCAGGCTTATACCACTGAGTGTTGCGTGCATTATTGCCCCTTTGCCTTTTCCCGGGACTGGGAGAACACAGCCTCTACCCGGCCGCCTTTGCCGCCCAGTACCTCGCTTTTGTTCTCATTCATATAATATTTGATAATGGAACCTTTTATAAAATTGTCCCCGTCACGCAAAACAGGGTTGCCTTCCAGCACCAACAGGCTGTTGGTCGCTGTGTAGGTAGCCTTTTGCGCCTCGCCGTCCTGCGCGTTGTAGCGGAACTTTACAGCGCCTTCTGCCACAATTTTATCCACATCCCCCGTCTGCATACCTGCCAGCATGTCAGATTCCGCAGAGTCTGCTTTCCCGGAAGGTTTCAGATACAAGGTGATGGTATTGGCCCACATTTTTAAAGCTTCGCGCTCCACATACACCTTGCCTGTAAACACAACACTGGATTTTGCCGCGTCGTAGGTCATAGTGTCCGAGGATATTTTTAATGGGGCATTCCCCAACTCCGGCCCACCGGGTACAGCAGGCGCGGCCTGCACAAAGGCAGGCATCATACAAAAAAAACACACGCAAAAAAGCACACGCAAAAAATATTTTATAGAACAATATTGTACGGGCATCCTAGTTTCCCCCATCCATTATCCGCGATTATTCAGGCTGTGACAGGCTCTGCACGCCTGAGGCAACAGAAGCATCCGCTTCCGTGCCGTCTTCTGTCTCTGCTTCCGGGTTTACCGCCTGTTCAGGCTCCGGCATAACCCAGATAAGATCCACCCCGCCAGAAGCATCCAGCACATTGTTTTCCAAATCCCATTCTGCATACGCCGCTGTGCCGGAAAGCTTGGGGCCGGAAAGTTCCAAACCCGACGGGAAAAACAGCGTGCGGTTTTCATTCCAAAATTCCGCTTTGGGGCTGTGCAGCACGTCTTCTTTGTATTGTGCCTCCACATTGCCTGTCAAGGTCAGATGCGTCTGGTTTTCACTCACAAGCGCGCTGTCTGCCTCCACATACAGGTACTCCTCCGCCTCTTTGTCCCCCACCCTATACCGGGCCTTTGGCTCCTGGGCCTCAATAAGGCCAGACTCCTGCCTGAGGGTCGCCCACTGGGCATCCAGACGCCAGATCTCCAGCCCTTCGTCCCCCTGCACCAGATTCAAACCCGTAAATGCCAAATTTATTTCATCCGCCTGCCCACTGGCCAGCTCTTCTGTTTTTTCCGCCAGCAAACCTTCCAGCACATTGGATTGGATAACCTCCGTCAATGCATCCAGCACACGCCGCTTCTCCCACCACTGCCACGCAACAAAAGCCCCCCCAAGGAGAGCCAACACAAGAAGCAGAGAGATAATCCGGCGCATACAGTTCCTAAAAGGCTAGTGTATCCAAAAATCCGCACCATTTTTTCCCTGCGCGGCTAACAAAAACTCAATCGCTTCCCGCACAGCACCCTCGCCACCCGCAGCAGCCGTTACATACAGAGCCGCTTTTTTTACATCCTCTCTGGCATTGGCCACAGCCATGGGAAAACCCACCATGGCCATAGGGTCTAAATCTATCCAGTCATCCCCTAAATACGCACACTCCGCAAGCATAAAGCCATGCTCCGCCGCCATTTTCTCTAAGGCGGGGCCCTTAGCCTCATACCCGGGGTAATAATCCTCTATACCCAAATTCTCCATGCGCGTGCGTACACAAACATCATCCCGGCCTGTAATAACCCCAATGCGTATGCCTGCCTTGCGCGCTGTTTTAATCCCTATGCCATCCTGCGCATGGAATACTTTGCTGACAGAACCATCCGCGCCATACATAAGCTTGCCATCCGTGCAGACACCATCTACATCCAAAACAAGCAAACGAATTTTTGAGGCTTTATTTTGTCTTATGTCCATGGGAACCCTTTTGAAGATTTGTGGGGGGGGATAATCCCCCCCAACCCCCCTTATTACGGCAGGGAAGGCGGCTTGGCTGGTGCTACGCAACACGCCTGCGCCG
>CAZJOG010000201.1:0-4499 GCA_964547565.1 uncultured Desulfovibrionaceae bacterium | reverse complement strand
GGCGGGGGGTGTGTCTTGGAAAAGGGGGGATTTGTGGGCGGGTGGGGGAAGCTGCTCAGGTATGGCTTTTATAAAGAGGGCGAGGGAGGCAGAATCTGCTTCTGCTTCGATAATAACACCTTCCGGGGTATTTTGGACAAAGCCGTGGACATGGCAGGCTTCCGCAAGGCGAAAAATAAAGGGGCGAAAGCCCACGCCCTGCACCTGCCCTTGTATAATGAGGCGGCAGGTGGCAGGAGAAAGGGGGGTAGGGTGTAACATGGACATGGCAAGTACAGGGGGTTAAGGCTCTTCTGCGCGAATTTCCAGTGTATGGCCCACATCGTAACGGACATTATCAAAGGGGCCGTATATGCGCACGGGTATGGGCATGGCTGTGGGAACAAGGATAAGGCCCTGTATATCCATATTTTGGGATGGCAGGGAAAGGCGACCGCTTGTTTTGGCGGTGAGATAACGGCTGGTGAGGGTAAAGTCTTCAATTTGGACAAGGCCCTGCTGGGCTTTGAAGGTCAGGATGGCGTGGTCATAGGTTTTGAGGTCTGCATTTTCGGGGAAAAGCGCGGCATAGGGGCTGTCTGGGGGGAAAACGGGGGCTGCCATAGTAAGGGGCAGGGCGCTGATGCTGCCTGTGCCGGAAAAGCTGGCGGCAACGTGGCCGGGGTCAAAGCTGACAGAAAAATTGCACATACCGGAGCCACCAAAAATCTTGTTCTGGAAAAGCAGGGCAGAAAGGTTTTCCAGATTTACGGCGGGTGCGGACGCTCGCAGGGAAACCAGGGGAGGGGTAGAGGCAAGGTTAAGGTCCACAATGCTGGTCACAGCCCCGCCCCAAATGTGGAATATAAAGGGGTTAAGGGTATAAGAACCCAAATTGCCTTCTGCTTTGGCGCTGATATTTTCCACAGTGATCTGTTTAAAAATGACCCTGTCGATTTTGAGATTAAGATCCAGATGGGGCCACAGGGAGTGCAAAACAAGCACCTGCGCGGATTCCGGGGAAGATGGGCTTTGTCTGGTGGTGTTTTTAACAGGTATCTGGGCCATGGTTGTGCCAGGCATGTAGTGGGAGAGGTTAATTTCGCCCACATGCAAGTCACCGCTGAGTGTAAGAGGAGAAAAACGCAGGCGCAGATTTTTTTCTGTCCGCAGGGTATTACCATCCACTGTGCCGGAAAAGTTTTTCAGGGTAATGCTTGTGGGGTCAAGGCTGATATTGGCACGCAGTTGCAGGTTATCCAGTGCTTTATTTTGGAAAAAGTGGGGCGGCAGGGGCAGTTTGAGGGCAAGCTCTCCGAAAAAGTTGTGCAGAGAGCCAGCAATTTCCATTTCCATATCCATAGTAAGGGGTATATGGGTGGCGTGGGGGTTAATGCCAAAAATATTTTGCCCGCCGCCTTCCATAGTGCCGCTGGCTTTGGCTGTAAGACTGGGGGTTTTGAAGGTAAAATTGGCAAAAACCCAGCTGTTTACTTCCACCAGGTCGCCCATACCGCTCAGGCGCAGGGGTATAGGCGCCTGCATGCCGGGGTGCTGATAATTGGCTTCCAGCAGGATAAAGGTGGCTTTTTTTACGCCAAAATCTTTGAGTTCAAGCTGAAGATCTGTAAGGCAAAAATTATTCCCGTCTGGTTGGGAATAGGTGAAGGAAGCCTCACGCAGGGTAAAGTTGTTAGGAACATGCCGGGCAAAGGCGGCCCAGGCTGTGGCTGCGTCCGGGTCTGCCTGTGTATAGTTTGGTGAGTTTGTGGTTTTTGTAAGAGGGTCAGGGTTGGGGTTTTCGGGGCTGTTTACCTGTAAAGGCGCGGCACGGAAAAAAAACTCCAGACCATCTATTTCCAGGCTTTGCAGGTGTATTTCACCTTGCAGCAGGCTGGTCATACTGATAAATGCCTGGGCATTTTGGAAGGAAAGGTAGACAGGGTCTGTTTTTTCTCCCCAGCTTGCTGCGCCGATTTGTACGGTAGGCTGGGGGAAAAGGGAAAATTTGGGGTTTTCCTGCCAGACAAGAGGGGCGCCTGTGCGTTCTTCTATGGCGACACGCAAGGTAGTCAGAAGGGCAGTGCTTTGGGTGTATAAAAACAGAAGACCCCCTCCCAAAAGAAGCAGGATAAGAAAAAAAACGGTAAGCAGGATATATTTAAGCAGGCGTGGCATACATTAGCCCGCGTTGACAAACTGGCGGATACGGGCATTGGAATAATCCAGCCTTACCCGCAGGCTTTGGGCATAGGCGGCCAAGTCCTGTATGGGACGGGTGGCCACGCCGCTTTCCATAGCGGCTTTGGCAACTGCCGGGCATTGGGTGGTAAGGATTCGCGGGTCGAGCGGTTTGGGGATAATATAATCCTGACCAAAAACAAAATTTTCGTTGGGGTAGGCAGCTTGCAGTGTGGGCAGAATATCCGCGGGGACAGGCTCAAGGGCAAGCTGGGCAAGGGAATGGGCGGCGGCCAGTTTCATTTCCTCGTTAATGGTGGTAGCACCGGCATCAAGCGCACCGCGGAAAATAAACGGAAAACCTGAAACATTGTTGATCTGGTTAGGAAAGTCGGAACGGCCGGTGCCCATAATAAGGTCTGGCCGTATAGACTTGGCCAAAGTATAGTCTATTTCCGGCACAGGGTTGGCGCAGGCAAAAATAATGGGATTTTCCGCCATACTTGCCACCATTTCCGGGGTAAGCAGACCAGGGCCTGAAAGTCCAAGAAACACAGAGGCGCCTTCCATGGCATCCGCAAGGGTGGGTGGGTTTGCACCGGTGGGCTGGGCAAAGGCCGCTTTTGTGGGGTGCAGGTCTTTTCTGCCTGTATGGATAAGGCCTTTGGAGTCAAACATCCAGATATTTTTGTGTTTAATCCCCAGGGTTTCATAAAAGCGCGCGCAGGCAATGCCGGCGGCACCTGCGCCCAGAATAACGGTTTTCATGTCTGCAAGGGGGCGGTGGGCAATTTTGGCCGCATTGAGTATGCCTGCGCCGGAAATCACGGCTGTGCCGTGCTGGTCGTCATGGAACACAGGGATAGACAGGGCTTTTTTCAGTTCTTCTTCAATATAAAAACATTCCGGTGCTTTAATATCTTCCAGATTAATACCGCCAAAGGTGGGTTCTAAGGCTTTGACAATGCGGATAATTTCTTCCGGGTCAGAGGCGGCAAGTTCAATATCAAACACATCCACATCGGCAAAACGCTTAAAAAGCATACCTTTGCCTTCCATAACAGGTTTGCCGGCAAGTGGGCCAATATTACCAAGGCCCAGAACAGCAGTGCCATTGGTGATAACAGCTACCAAATTATTTTTGGCTGTATAAAGGCCGGCTTTGGAAGGGTCATGTTCTATGGCTGTGCAGGCAAGCGCTACACCGGGGGAATAAGCAAGGGTGAGGTCTGCGGCGTTTTCGGCAGGTTTGGTGGGTATAACTTCCACTTTGCCCGGCCGTGGTGAACTGTGGTAGGTAAAGACATCCTCTGGCGTAAACATAGAACCCCCCGTTTTTCTTTTACAGTAGCGTCTTTAGGGGGAATTTGTAAAGGAGAAATACAGGGCAAAAAAGCCATTATGGGAAGGAAAATTTAGGCAACGTGGGAAATACCGGTTCCCAAGGGGGCCAGAGCGGTTGTGCCTTTTTGTTGCGCATACGCATGGGAGGCACGGCGTTCAAGGGGGGAGATGGTGCTTTGCCCCTGTGGGTTAAATACACTTTGGGCAGAAAGGGCGGCAGGCTGGGGCTGTTGGGTATTTTGCCCGGTTTGGCTCTGGTTGCCAAAAATAAGGAAAGGCTGGGTATTGGGGGAAGAGCCGGGGGCGGATACGGCAAAGCCAAGGGACTGGTAATACTGCCCGGGGACAAGGCCGGAGGCATTACCACCGCTAAAAAGCGCACCTTCAGGCCCGCGTGTTTGTGTTTGGGGCGCAGATTGGCTGGTAGCAGGGGTTTTATCCGCAACTGTGCCTGCCTGACCAGAGGGGTGGGCGGCATAGACAGAGGGGGCAGAGGGGTTTTCTGCGCTTTTTGATGTTCCAACTGTAGCAGACGTATTGGCGGAGCTTGTGTTTTCTCCATTTTTCTGTGCAGAACCAGCCTCTTGTGTGCCTTGTGCGCCTTTGCCCTGTGTTTCCCCACCATTTTGGCTTTTTTCCGTTTTTTCCTGCTGGGCCTCTGTGGCCATTTGGGCAGCATGGGCAGCAACGGCTCTGTCCTGGCTGGAAGGGTTGGCAGGGGCATTGGCAGCCGCCTGTATCTGGCGGGCTTTCTGGATGGTGGCTTCAGGGTTGTCTGGGACGGGGGAAGTATCAATGGAAACTTCACCGCCTGTGGCGTACATAACACCATCTGGCCCACGCTGCTGGGTAAAGGAAGCCCCACCCTTGGCATGGCCACCGCTTGCGGCAATATGGGCTTGCTCGTGTGCGCGTACCTCTGCGTCACGGGCCTTCATTTCCTGGACAATTTTCTGTTTTTCAGGGTCCAGTTTCAGGCCTGTGGCGTCCGTGTT
>CAZJOG010000200.1:0-4521 GCA_964547565.1 uncultured Desulfovibrionaceae bacterium | reverse complement strand
TAAAAACCAAAACACCCCCTACATGCCGGCATGTAGGGGGTGTTTTGGTTTTTACGGATTTTTGGATGAGAAATAGATGAATTTCTTCAACCCATTGACCCCAATGACTATGACCAACGCATGTATTACAATGCCAATACCGACAAATCGTTGAAAATAACCTTTAATGACGGTGGGGAGGCATGGATAAGCGGCTCTATACGTTATGAATACCCGCTGGAAATCGAAAAAATAGAAATTTTGCATAAAATGTTTTCCCATCATGAGGCAGTTGTGGACGGTCTTATCAAAAAAACTATTGAACGCAGTGTGTATATGTCCGGCCCGCTTATGTCTTCCATCGACAGTTTTATGTCACGCCGGGCAGACTTACCCAAACTGATTGAAGACCAGGCCCGCAATGGCCTGTATGAAGTGATCACGCGAGATGTGGTAATAGAAGATGAGTTTACCAAGGAACGTAAAACCATCAAGCAGGCAGAACCGGTTAAAGATTCTTCTGCTCCTGGCGGGTTAAAACGTCAGGAAGAAAGTGTGCTAAGCCGCTATGGCATTTCTTTTTCCAACTTTGCCACCAACAATATTTCCTATTCAGAAAATGTTCAGCAACGGGTGGACGCTTTGTTTGCCGCGCAATCTGACATCCAGCTTGCTACGCTTAATGCAAAAAAAGCAGAACAGGACAGAAAAACAGCAGAAGAAAAAGGCAGAGCGGAAGCAACAGCCGCAGAATGGCGTGCCAAAACAAGTGCAGCAGAAGAAATTGCCGCAGCGGAAAAAACAGCCCAAATACAAAATATTGAAGCCGCACGGGACAAAAATATAGCCATTATTGCCATAGAAAAACAACGCGAAGTGGCGGAACAGGAAAAAGTAATAGCGGGCCTTTACAGAGATGCCCAGATACTACGCGCGGAAGCAGACGCAACATACCGCAGGGAAACTATGGCGGCAGACGGAGCGCTGGAATTGAAATTAAACGCGTATAAAGAAGTAAACCGTATGTATGCCGATGCCCTTATGAAACACAGTGGCAATTGGGTGCCTCAAATCATTGTAGGCGGTGCTGCCGGGGGCGAAGCAAATAATGCCGGCATGACACTTATAGACCTTCTGACAACCAAAACAGCCAGAGATCTGGCAGTGGATCTTGGTGTAGGGAATAAATACGTTTTCTCTGCTGATCTGGCTATGGGGTGAATGTAAACATTTTGCAGGTTACAAAAAAAAATTGCATTCACCCTGCGTTTTGCCCTTTTTGTACTGCCTGGCGTAAGGCCTCAATGTCTACTGTCTGCAAAAATTTCACAATATCACGCCACATGCTGTGGTAGCCATATCCACCCTCCAGCATTTCTTCAATGGCGCTTTCCCTGCTCCAGTTTTGGTCTACCATACGGTAAAGGGCCACCACCATGCCTGTGCGGTCTGCCCCGTGGTAACAGTGCACCAGCACAGGCCCAGGGGCATACATCACAATTTTAAGCGCGTTGACTGCGTCTTCAAAATTGGGGTTCCAGGCACGCATGGAGACATGCCGCAGCATAAGAGAAGTGCCTTCTGCAAGCTCCGCATCCCCGTCCCCGCTCCGCAAAGAAAGAACTGTGCGGATACCCATGGCTTCCGCCGCACGCATACCTTCTTTATCTGGCTGGGCAGAACGGTATACTCTGTCGGAAACTTTATAAAGATTGGGCAAACCCTGCACATCTTTTTTCTGTGCCCAGCTGCGTGCATCCGCAACAAAAGGTAAACCCGACTCCACAGGTTTTGACGAACAGGCGCTTAACAACAAAAAACATAAAACCCACACGGGAGAATAAAAAATCCGAGAACGCAGCATACTGTTTTACCCCATGCCATACAAAAGAGATACAGGTCGCCGGCTATGCCCGCGTTTGTGTATACTAACAAAACGTGCCCCTTGTGTAAATAAAGCAAAGTGTGGGGCAAACAAACACCTGTAAGGAGCCAAATACAAGGCAACATATGGGTAACAAAACAGCACAAAAACCCTTAAACAGACATAAAAAAGCGGCGTTTAGGAATCCTAAATGCCGCTTTTTTATAAAATAATCTCAATTTGAGCTTTTTATCGTGTGTGTAAGTGTCCGTTCAATTTTTAATATCCTGCTCGAAATATCAGCTTTTGTCAAGTTTTTGGGAATTCCCTTTCTATATGGACAAGTTTTACGCAAATAAAACAGCACTTATGATAAATAAATCAAACTAGTAGAGAAATAGAAGAAAAGTACAAAAAGTTACCATATTAATCCTATGGAATTTATTATATTTTTGCAATTTAACAAAATTACTTTTAGAAGTTTACGTTTTATTCGCCGGATAAAGTGATTAATAGCATGTAATTTACTTATATAATTGTAATATTTTTATATAGAATAACACTTACACTGTCAGGAATAAGACACCTTGCTTTAATAAAATTTTTTACTTATTATTGCTTGGAATAATTGGATTAAATTTGTATCTCTCTATACGTTCGCAAGATAAAGTTAAAAACTTCCCTCCAAAATTACCCCAGCATAAGGCGAAAATATCTTTTTTTACCGTTAACTTTAACTACCATGGAGTCCTTTTTTATGTACGCACACTCCATATCGCAACAAGTCATAGACGGCATTGCCTCTTTAAAGCGCCGCGGTATGACAGATAGAGGCATTGCCAAAGCTACAGGCTTAAGCCACGTCACTATTTTACGCTGGGAATCCGGGGAAGTCTCTCCTAATACCCGCAATGCAGAAAAATTTTTGGCCCACCTGCCGGCACTCATGCAAGAACACGCCGGCGCGCCATCAGAAGCTCTTTTGGATGTCACAGCATACGCAGATACTCTGCTTAATGTCATGAATATTTTAAAAAGAAACGATTCCCATAGTTATACCTTGCTTCAAACTATTCATTCTCTTTCCCACGCGGAATAGAGACAGAGATTTTCATGGAAAAGAAGGCAATTAAAATACTGGTTGGGTACCACAAGCCCGCTGTTCTGATAAAGGACGATGTCTATGTGCCTATACAGCTTGGGCGGGCTATTGAACACGAGCCTGCTTTTGATGGTCAACTGAGCGAAGAAGATATAACCTGGCTACATGAAAATATGATTGGGGATGATACAGGGGAGAATATTTCCGCGCAAAATAGAAAATGCTCTGAACTTTCAGGCATGTACTGGGCGTGGAAAAATTATGATGCCTTGGGTAATCCTGACTATATTGGCTTTATGCACTATAGACGCCATTTTGTGTTTAAAGATAGAGAACAAGATATTGTAGCTGCAGATATTACTTTGCCGGAGTTTGAAAAATTACCTACTACATTGTACGAACACTATAAATGCGAACATCACATTGAAGATTTAGATTTAGCACTGGAAATAATACAACAAGATTTCCCAGAATATTCATCGTATATATCCAAGCTTACTACAGAAAAAAACGCCCTGATGTGTAATATGTTTGTGATGAAAAAAGCGTTGTTTTTTGAGTATATGGAATGGCTTTTTGCTATTATTAGAAAAGTGGACGCCGTAACTGACTATACGAAATATTCTTATTATAATTATCGCATGTGGGGTTTTCTTTCAGAGCGTTTGTTTTCTGTTTTTATAGAAAAAGTAAAACAAGATGGAGCAGTATGCATATATCTTTCTACAAAACTTGAAAAAAACACAGCAATCCCGCGCGAAATCAAGCCCGCTTTTGCAGAAAACAATGTCCCTGTTGTTTTTTCTTCTGACGATAACTATGCGCCATACTTGGGCGTTGCTATGTATTCGCTTATTGCCAATAGTTCGTTAACAAATAACTACGATATTTTTGTGCTTGATGGCGGCATAAGCGAAACCCACAAAAAACGTATAAAACGCATGGAAAAGGAAAATATCTCCATACGTTTTGTGGATATTGAGCCATATATGAGGGGAGTAGATAAGAAAATCTTTTATCTTTGTTCCCATCCAACCATTGCAACATACTACCGCTTTTTTATCCCTCAAGTCTTTTGCAAGTTTTCCAAGGTAATATATCTTGACTGCGATATGGTGATAGAAGCAGATATTGCTGAATTATTTTGTGTTGATATTGGAGAAAACTTGCTTGGTGCCGTGGAAGATATTGGTATTATGCGTATTAACTACCATAATTTTGGTACCGATACCTATTTACAAGATACATTAGGTTTCAAAATGGATGAAGTTTATTTCCAAGCTGGAACACTAGTCTATAATGTAAAAAAAATGCTTGCGGAAAACACGACAGAAAAGTGTTTAGAAGCATTAAAACAAATACAAAAACCAAGAATGCCTGACCAGTGCATACTCAATGTTGTGTGTAAAAATCAGGTGTTTTTCTTAGATTGGGCTTGGAATGTTATGTGGCATATTCCTATGGCAGATAAGGGCTTTGAAAAAAAACTTTCAGCAGCAGATTACCGTGCATACATGGCAAGCCGTGAAAAACCGAAAATTATCCATTTTTCCCATACTATTAAACCGTGGAAAAG
>CAZJOG010000199.1:0-4542 GCA_964547565.1 uncultured Desulfovibrionaceae bacterium | reverse complement strand
CTCTGTCATCAGCACATGGTAAATATAGTCTGTGGGGTGGGCGTGGGAGAAAAAGACATCCCAGGCTTCAGTGGAAAGGATATTTTCTATGCTGTCCGCCAGCCAGTCGTAATGGTTTTCTATAAGTTCCATCCACATATCCAGGTCTATCCAGCCAGAAGAAAGGATAAACATACCTGTGTTATTGGTGGAAATATTGTTGCCTTTGTTCAGTTTAGCCGCAATATTCTGCGGGTAGCACCAGTGTTCGCCGTCAGTATTCAGGCCATGGGAAATGTAAAGTTTAAAGTTTTCCGCATTGTCGTCCATGCTGATAAGTTTGGCTTTCATGCGGATTTCTTTGGTGGAGCCGTCCGCCAGAAGGCCGGTGGCGTTAAAGGCTTGGCTCCAGTCCCCGGGTTTTACGTTAAAGTAGGCGTCTTTAAAGTTTTTGCTGGGGGAAAGGGTAACCGTGTCGTAGCCATTGCCCAAATCTCGCACCAGTACATGCCATGTGGCGGATTTTGTGTGCAAAATAGAGCCTGAGAAGGGGATGCTGACTGTGACATCCAGAGGGTCATCGCCCATATCGTCCACATTTGTCCAGCCCGTGGCTTTATTGAATTTAACGCGGACAGCGGCCCCCGGGTAGGATTCTGTGCTGAGCAGGATATCGTCGTTAAAACAAAAGTAGTTAAAATTGCCGTTATCCATACTGTCGCCACGGAACTGTTCGGCCACTAAAAGCTGGTCCATGTATACACCAACTGTAAGACCTGCGCCGCCAACGACTATGCCGTTTTTCAGCTTTTTATGGATATTGTAGGAAGAGGGGAAGTTAAACACAATGGGGCGTTTACCGGCGCGTTCTGCTGCTTCAAAAAAAGACTCCGCCTGGACATAGTCCCAGTTAAAACTGTTGTGGGTGTTGTCATTTGTGGGTTCTGTGCCTGGGATATGGCGGAAAAAGTCTGTCACGCCATTGGTTCCCGGCCAGGCGCCTGTGGCCATAGCTGTCCAGTTAGGGGGGGTGATGGTGGGAAACGGGCACAGGCAGTTTTCCGCCACAACACCATTATCCAGCACTTTTTTGAAATTCGGGCAAATACCCTCGTCTATGTGCTGGCGCAAAAGATTGGTGATAGCACAGTCAAAGCCTAATAATGCTACTTTTTTGGGCGCTCCCATAATAAACTCCTTGTTGTTTATTGGCTTAGGGTGTTTTTATGTATCCCAAGTCTTAACACAAATATGGCAAGGGTTTTTTTTCTGCGCAATCCCGGTGTACCCTCTTGTATTATCTCTTACATGCTGGAATATTTGAGGATAGTAGAAAAAAAATAATTTTAGGGGAAATTGACTTGACTATTCTGGTCACTTTTTTCACAATGCTATTATCTGCATCCTTACCTATACCGTGGGCAAAAAAACATGGGAGAAATATATGGATAATGCCTTTAAGAAGCTCCCGTTTTCCAAACAAAACCGCATACTCAACAGCGCGTTGATGGAATTTGCGGACAAAGGTTACCATCAGGCCAGTACAGACGCTATTGTGCAGCGCGCCCATATATCCAAGGGTTCGCTTTTTAATTATTTTGGTTGTAAACAAGAACTTTTTTATACATTGTGCGAATATACGTTCAGCCATTATGTAGAAGCTATTTTTCGCCGGTATAATAAAGAGGAAAAGGACTTTCTGCAGAGATTGCGCTCTGTTATCCATGTAAAAATACAGGTTATCTGCGATAATCCGTGTATAGCGGATTTTTTGAGCATGATCCTTGCAGATACATCCCCGGCTATGGTGCATTATGTTGAAGAAAAAACACATAAAATAATGGGAGATAAACATGCCTTGCTGGATAGCCAACAACTGTTTTACAATATAGACCCTTTTCTTTTTCGAGACGATGTGGATATAACGCGCGCTATCCACTGTATTATATGGACATTTGACGGTTTTACGCGGGAAATAACACGCACACTGCGCAAAAGTTATACACATGTGAATTACAACACGGTTTTTGTGGAAGCAGAAGCTTACATGGAACACTTCCGCGCTCTTTATTATAAATAACAGCCTGTCCAACCTAAAGCAAACCGCCTGGGTAGGCCTTTTTTACAAATACTTTTACATAAACCCCTTACACTTTTCTTGACCTTCCGGGCAAAATGGGAGAACATAGCCTTTGCGCCACAAATTCCGCTTAGGCGCAAGCGCAACATGCTTTTGAGGAGCAATTTTCTTATGATGTTCAATCCCGAAAAAGAAACCCTCCCACGTGAGGAGCTGGAAGCCCTGCAATTACGACGTTTGAAATCTCTCTGCGAACGCCTTTACGCCAATGTTCCCTTTTATCATCGCCGATTTGATGAAATAGGGATTAAACCTTCTGATGTGCGTTCCCTTGCTGATATACGTTTGCTTCCCTTTACGGAAAAACAGGATCTGCGTAATAACTATCCCTATGGTTTGTTTGCTGTTCCGCGCGAAAATATTGTACGTCTTCACTGCTCCAGCGGCACAACCGGTACAGCCACTGTTGTGGGATACACCAGACGCGATATTGATAACTGGGCAGAAATGGTAGCCCGCTCCTACGCAATGGCCGGCATAACCACCCAAGATTCTTTGCATATTGCCTATGGCTATGGCCTGTTCACAGGTGGCCTGGGTGCGCACTATGGGGCAGAGCGCCTGGGCGCTACCGCTATCCCTGTTTCCGGCGGCTCTACCAAACGCCAGGTGCAACTTATGCGCGACTTTGGCGCAACAGTTGTGTGCTGCACACCTTCTTTTGCCCTGCACCTTTACGACGCAGGCCTTGAAGCTGGCATTAACTTCCAGGAATTGCCCCTGCGTATAGGTGTTTTTGGTGCAGAACCGTGGACAGAAGAAATGCGCCGCGATATGGAACGCAAAATGGGCATAACCGCTCTGGATATTTACGGCCTTTCCGAAATTATGGGCCCAGGCGTTGCCATGGAATGCGCCCATGCCAAAAACGGCCTGCATATCCAGGAAGACCACTTTTTTGCGGAAATTATTGACCCCATTACCGGGGAAACCCTTCCTCCCGGCAGCCGCGGTGAACTGGTTATCACCACACTCACCAAGGAAGGCATCCCGCTGTTACGCTACAGAACACACGACATCACCCAGCTTGACTACACCCCCTGCTCCTGTGGCCGCACCTTTGCCCGCCTGCAGCGCTTTACAGGCCGCAGCGACGATATGCTTATTATCCGCGGCGTAAACGTGTACCCCTCGCAAATTGAATCTATCCTGCTGGAAACAGAAGGTATTTCTCCCCACTACCAGATTATTGTCACCCGCGAAAGCAATTTGGACAATCTGGAAGTTCAGGTGGAAATTTCCGAAGCCAATTTCTCGGATACTGTACGCAGCCTGCAAAAAATGGAAGCCACACTGCAAAAAACAATCAAGGAATTCCTGGGCGTTACAGCCAAGGTGCGCCTTGTTAACCCGCAGTCCATTGGCCGCAGTGAAGGCAAGGCTGTGCGGGTTCTGGATCAGCGTCCCAAAGAATAACAACTGCCCCGTGTAATTTTTGCGCCTGTTCTTTTGGGTTATGTTTACATACTCCACGGGAACAGGCGCATTTTTTACCACCTGCAGCATACAAGAAGGATACACTATGGCAGAGCAAAGACTTTTGCTTGAACCCCATATCCACATTGGGCTCGGTCAGGGAGATCTTTCCCCTCTTGAAGCATTACGCATTGCGGAAAAAGCCGGCCTGCATGCGGTTATTTTGCTTTTGCGGGGCGACTGGCTTTCTTTTCTTCCCCGCGTGCGCAAGGAAGTCAAAAACAGCAGCCTTTTTTGTCAGGTGGAAGCCTTTGTGGGTGTAGAGCTGGTGCATGTTCCACCCCCACTTTTGCCAGACGCCGTACACGCGGCACGCGCCGCCGGTGCCCCCTTTGTGGCTGTGCACGGGGAAGGCGCAACCCTTGTCCAAAGTACAGTGCCGGTGACAGAAGGCACAAACCTTGCGGCTGTTCTGGCAGAAGCCGATATGCTGGTACACCCGGGCCTTGTGGATGAACCTGTGGCCAAAGCAGCCGCTGAACGTGGTGTTTTTTTGGAAATAAGCACCTACCCTGCCCATGCTTTTGCCAATGCGCAAATTACCCACGTGGCCCAATTAACAGGAGCGCCCTTACTTTGGGGGGCCAATGCCCATACTGCCGCAGACTTTCCTACTCTTTTCTGCCGCGACCAGGTAGCCGCAGGGGCGCTTATTGCGGAAAACACCCGCAATGCCATGCGCCAGAATGCCCGCGATGTTATCCAAGCTCTCCGGTTGTTGGAAAAAGCCAGCTGAGTATTGCCATAACTGTACGTACTTTTGCTGTAAGAGTAAATATTTGAGTCTGTTATGAAAAAAATGTAAAATCCACGCATTTTGGCTTGACGAAAAGCACGGAGCTTGCTAGATAAATCAAGCGCGAATGGAAAACGCCTTTGTAGCTCAGTCGGCAGAGCGCGTCCTTGGTAAGGACGAGGTCAGCAGTTCAATCCTGCTCGTGGGCTCC
>CAZJOG010000198.1:0-4603 GCA_964547565.1 uncultured Desulfovibrionaceae bacterium | reverse complement strand
GGCGTGGGGTGAGGATAGCGTCGTCAAATTCAATGCGGCCCACACGGGTGTAGGGGAAAATGTCGCGGTACAGCTCCGGCTCTGCGCGTTCTTCAAGGAGCAGGTGGCGTGTTGCGTTTTTTTTGTACAAAAGGCTCATGGTACATCCTCTAAATATGGCTGGAGGAAAACAGGTAAAGAAAGAATATAGAAAAAAATACCATGAATCGCAACGAATTTTTTTGGGGGAGAAGAAAAAGGGATTTAAGTTTTATCCATAAAAAACTTTTTTTTTCTGGTTGTGTTTTGGAAAGAAGTGCGCTATACAAAAACGGAAGCGGGGTTGATAGAAATACCTTTATGGAAAGAAAATACAACCTGGCTTTTTGTCTGTTTTTTATGTTTTTTGGCCCGCCCGCACAAATACCTGCGGAAGCGGGGCACCATTATAACCTATTGTGGAGGTATGGCAATGGCGAAACATGCAACCCCCTTGTTGGACCAGCTCGAATCCGGGCCGTGGCCCAGCTTTGTTTCCGACATCAAGCAGGAGGCTGCCAACCGGGCAAAAAACCCCCAAAACCTGGATTATCAAATCCCGGTGGATGCCCCGGATGACCTTTTGGGTGTTCTGGAACTCTCCTATAATGAAGGGGAAACCCACTGGAAACACGGCGGCATTGTGGGTGTGTTCGGGTACGGCGGTGGTGTTATTGGTCGTTATTGCGACCAGCCTGAGCGCTTCCCCGGTGTGGCGCACTTCCACACTGTGCGTTTGAACCAGCCTGCCGGCAAATATTATCATTCTGATTACATGCGCGCCCTGTGCGATGTGTGGGATCTGCGTGGCTCTGGCCTTACCAACCTGCACGGCTCCACCGGCGACATAGTGCTTCTTGGCACCCAGACCCCCCAGCTGGAAGAACTGTTCTGGGAATTTACCCATAACGAAGTCATTAACACAGACCTTGGCGGCTCCGGCTCCAACCTGCGTACCCCTGAATCCTGCCTGGGCCAGTCCCGTTGCGAATACGCCTGCTACAACACGCAGGAAGCCTGCTACGAACTGACCATGGAATACCAGGACGAACTTCACCGTCCGGCTTTCCCCTATAAATTCAAATTCAAATTTGACGGCTGCCCCAATGGTTGCGTGGCCGCTATTGCCCGTTCCGACTTTTCCGTTATCGGCACCTGGAAGGACGACATCAAAATTGACCAGTCCGCTGTGAAAGGGTATGTAGGCGGCGAGTTTAAGCCCAATGCCGGCGCACACTCCGGCCGTGACTGGGGCAAGTTTGACATCCAAAAAGAAGTTGTGGACCTTTGCCCCACCCACTGCATGAAGTGGGACGGCGCCAAACTGGCCATTGACACCAAAAACTGCGTGCGCTGCATGCACTGCATCAACACCATGCCCCGCGCCCTGCATATAGGCGACGAACGCGGCGCATCCATTCTTGTTGGTGCAAAAGCCCCCATCCTTGATGGCGCCCAAATGGGTTCCCTGTTGGTGCCCTTTATCCCCGCCGAAGCCCCGTTTGACGAAATTAAAGAAGTCATTGGCAAGATTTGGGACTGGTGGATGGAAGAAGGCAAAAACCGCGAACGCCTTGGCGAAACCATTAAGCGTCTTTCTTTCCAAAAGCTTCTGGAAGTCACAGAAATTCCCGCTATCCCGCAGCACGTTCTCGAACCGCGCTCCAACCCCTACATCTTCTTCAAAGAAGAAGAAGTGCCCGGCGGCTGGGACAGAGATATCGAAGCGTTCCGCAAGCGTCACCAACGCTAAGTCTGGCGCTGTATCGGGTTTTTTTGCTAAAACTTACATACCTATTAAGAGGAGAGAGCGCACATGGCTTTCATTTCTTCCGGATATAATCCTGCCAAACCTATGGAAGGCCGTAACTCAGATATCGGCCCCCGTCCGTATGATACCTTCTTCCCTCCCGTCATTGCCAAAAACTTTGGCACATGGCTGTACCACGAAATCCTGGAGCCCGGCGTGCTGGTGCACGTGGCGGAATCCGGCGAAAAAGTGTACACTGTTCGTTGCGGCACTGCCCGCCTTATGTCTACCTCCCACCTGCGTGAAATTTGCGAAATAGCCGACAAATACTGCGGCGGCTACTTCCGCTTTACCACACGTAACAACGTGGAATTTATGGTGACAGATGAAGCCACCGTAAAAGCCCTGAAGGCAGACCTTGACGGCCGTAAATTTGCCGGTGGTTCCTTCAAGTTCCCCGTGGGCGGCACAGGCGCCGGTATCTCCAACATGATCCACACCCAGGGCTGGGTGCACTGCCATACCCCCGCCACCGACGCCTCTGGCCCGGTGAAGGCTGTTATGGACACCGTGTTTTCTGACTTCCAGAACCACCGCCTGCCCGCACCTTTGCGTATATCCCTTGCCTGCTGCCTGAATATGTGCGGCGCTGTGCACTGCTCGGATATAGGCATTGTGGGTATTCACCGTAAACCGCCTATGATTGACCACGAATGGGTTGACCAGCTTTGCGAAATTCCGCTGGCTGTTGCCGCCTGCCCTGTGGCCGCCGTGCGCCCCACCAAGGCTGACTGGAAAGGCGAAAAGGTTAACTCCATAGCCATTAAAAACGAACGCTGCATGTACTGCGGTAACTGCTACACCATGTGCCCGGCTCTGCCCATTTCTGATGGTCAGGGTGGCGATGGTTGTGTTATTATGGTGGGTGGCAAGGTTTCTAACCGTATCTCCCGTCCTAAGTTCTCCAAAGTGGTTGTGGCCTACATCCCCAACGAAACACCGCGCTGGCCCACACTCACCAACACCATTAAACACATTATCGACGTTTACGCCGCTAATGCCAATAAATACGAACGCCTTGGCGAATGGGCGGAACGTATTGGCTGGGAATCCTTCTTTGAACTTACCGGCCTTGAGTTCACCCACCACCTGATCGACGACTTCCGTGACCCGGCTTACTACACCTGGCGTCAAACCACCCAGTTTAAGTTCTCCGAATTCACAGATTCCGTCTACGCCGGTCACGATGCCCACGCTGCTAAAGCTTCCAGCGCTGTTACACAGCAAGAAAAGGACGCAGTGGTTCAGTACCTTACCGAAAAAGAAGGCACCAAAACCAAGTTCTATTTCAACAACTTCCTGGAACTCTTCCCCGGCGCTGGCCCCCGTAAGGTTAAAGACATTCTTTCCGCCCTTGTGGCAGAAGAAAAACTGGTATACTGGTCTTCCGGTTCTACCACCATGTACGGCCTGAAAGGCAGCGGCAAACAAGGCGCTACTGAAGAAGGCGAATAGTACCTTCTTATCTGCCTGATAAAAAATAAAAAAAGTCCCCCGCCTGTATCACGCAGGTGGGGACTTTTTTGTGGAAGGAGAATAACGGGAAAATTTAGAGCATTTTGCGTTTATTAACGGAAATGCGCTAGAACGCCAAGGCAAGCGCGTCTGGGATATACGGCAGTAATGCCACAACCTGTGTGGCGGGGCTTGGCTTTGCAAGTACCCCTAAATAACGGTTTGCCCGCATGGCAACCCGTGCGGCTTCATCAATATCCAAACCTGCAGCCAGCAGCCCTGTCAGCATACCTGTAACAAAATCACCCGTGCCGCCCATAGCCTCCATGGCAGGCACACTGGGGGCAGCTATTTGGCTGATTATTTCCCCTTTGTAAATCAGAGAATCTGTGGCGCCTTTTGTTATCAGATAACGGGCGCTGTTTTGTGCCGCATACGCACGATTTGCCAGGGGGGCGGCGTCTGTTTCTTCTGCCAGTAAAAAACCGCGGGTATAAAATGGGTGAGGGGCGTCTTCATCAGCCAAAAACGCAAGTTCCCCCATATCTGGCGTAAAAATATCGTAAAAAGAGGCATAGCCGCTCATTTTTGCCACATACATAAAACCGGCATCCGCCACAAGCAAAGGCTGGCTTTGCATGGCCTCCACAGCCATACGCACCCGGCTGTGACCATCCACATCCGGGAAAAAATAGTGGAACGTAAGGCCGTGGTACAAAGACTCCGGCAAATTCTCGCCCAGATACCTGTACAAGGAGCGGCTGCCCAAACCTTCGCCTGTATCCCCCACCAGATACGCAAAAGGCGGGGATGTATGCAGGGCTTTGCATGTGGCTATAGCGGAGGCCAGAAGGGCGGCTGTGCCGCGCGTAATGGGTAAAACCTGGCCCTGGTCAGAAACAAGATTTTCGCCCTGAATATCCCAGAAGGAGGCATCCAGAGGGAAAAGAGGATCAGGTATAGTGCCGCAAACAGCCCACTGCCGTTCTGGGTAACCAAGCACGGGCAGGTCAGGCACCACCGGTTTTTCTGCCGTATTTTGCACATCTGTGACAGAGAGAGACTGTAAACGTGCCGGGTTATGGAAAAGTTCCAAAGCTTCTTCAAACGCTTTTTGCAGAGAGTACGCGCACAAAGTTTTGCCATTTTGTACGGGGGGTGGGGCATTTTCCAGATTTTGCCCAACAAGCAGGGAGGCCAGATACGGCACATCCGGGCAACCCCCGCCGGAAATATTCACAATAGTGCCGTGGTCTTTTCCATTAAGTGTTAGGGTAATTTTCATATTAGCGGCGCGTACCATCAGGTAATCCTGCTCCC
>CAZJOG010000197.1:0-4646 GCA_964547565.1 uncultured Desulfovibrionaceae bacterium | reverse complement strand
ACTACCAGTGGTAATATGACAGGCGGCAATGCCCTGTACAACAGGGTTATAATACGTGGCGGTTCTGTGGAAACTACTGTCTCCGGCGGGCGCAGTGAGGCACACAGCGAGGACGGTACGGCCACTTCCGGCAATGCCCAATATAATGCGGTTATTATCAGCGGCGGCTTTGTGCGCGGCCCTGTGTACGGCGGGTACAGTTGGGCGATAAGCAATACCAGCTCTGCCATTGCGGGTGATGCAACCTGGAATACTATAACCCTTTTGGGTGCGCCAACCTTTGACACTCGCACAGGTGCAGGTGAAGGTACCATTTTGTACGGCGGGGAAAGTAAAGCCACCTCCATTAGCGGAGGCACCGCCACTATTGGCGACATGCGCACGGGCAATACCCTGGATGTATTCACCAGCGGCCTTGTCACACGCAATATAGGCAATTTCCAGTATTACAATTTTATCCTGCACAACAACAATTCTACAAGCCTGGAGCTGACAGAACCAAGCCGTACAAACCTGGGCGGCACAACTGCCATACCAGGCCGCGTAAGCGTACCCTATGCCCTGCCCGGCGCGGTGCTGCCTGTGGGGCAAACCATTACCCTGCTGCACAACAATACCGGACTTAATACCAGCAACATTACCCTGCAAAATGGACAAGCCAGACAGGGCGCGGCTTTGCTGTATGACTATACGCTGACACAAGACCCGGGCAATACAAGCATTTTTGCTACCACCAACGGGGTGCGTGTTAACCCGCAGGGCAAAGCTTTGTCTGCTGGCCGCGCCGCCTCCCTCTCCTTTGCCCTTCAGGGGGCAGATGTGGTGGCAGGCGCAGGTCTGGCAAGTGCGCAGGCGGCAACAAAAAACAGCGGCCTTTCTGCTGGCGCAGAAGGCGCGTATGGTCTGGTGCCCTTTTTTACCCTCTCCCCTTCTTCCATGCGCTATAATGCCGGTTCGCATGTTGATGTGGATGGCCTGAACCTGCTGGCAGGTATAGCAAAAAGTTGGGAAAACCCCTCCGCCGACCTTTTGCTGGGTGCCTTTTTTGAGGCAGGCTTTGCCAACTACACAACAGAAAACAACTTTGGCAGCCTTGGTTATGTAAACAGCGATGGTAATTTACGCAACGCGGGCGGCGGTGTTTTGGCCCGTGCTGACCTGAAACACGGCGCACTCTCGGGTTTGTATGCTGAAATGTCTTTCCGCGCGGGCAATACACGCAACAAATACCTTGCCGACAACCTGCGGGATTTCCGGGACATCAGCGCCAGCTATACCCTGAACAGCCTCTATTACGGCGCGCATGCGGGTTTGGGGTATGTCCGACCCCTTGGGCAAAAAACGGGCCTGGACCTGTACGCCAAATATTTTTGGACCCACCAGACCGGGGAAAAAGTAACAGTGCTGGGCGACAAATTCCATTTTAAAGCTATGGACTCACACCGTATCCGTCTGGGTGGCCGTTTTACTTATGCGCTGAATGAATATGTCAATTCCTACGCGGGCATTGCCTGGGAATACGAATTTAATGGCAAGGCCCGCGCCACCACCTATGGCTTTAATGTACCCGCCCCCAGCCCGAAGGGCAGTTCCGCCATAGGCGAATTGGGCATACGCTGGCAGCCAGCCGCAAAAAGCAACCTTTCTGTAGACTTTGGCCTGCAAGCGTATCTGGGGCAGCGCAGAGGGTTGGGCGGCAATGTGCAATTGAAGTTTGCCTTTTAATATAAAACCCGCATAATACACAAACAAATACAAACAGCCCTGGGGGCTGTTTGTATTTGTTTGTAGAAAATTTTGTAAGTAATTGAGAGCAGTTCCGTTATTCAACACAAAATGCTTTATTCTTCAGCTTCCCGCATTTTACGGGCAGTGGCGGAATATTCGGCAAGTGTTTCATTTGTTGGCTCTACTTCAAGGCCGCGTTTAATGTACCCCATGGCTCTGACAGGCTGTTTAGCTTCTAAAAGCAGCCTCGCCATAAGCTGGAATACGCGGTGCTCATCTTTATAATACCCCAGAGCTTCCTGAAACGCCGCGTCCGCTTCGGAAATTTTACCCTGCGCCAAAAGTTTTTGTCCTGTCAGCAGGGCTTTATCCAAAAGTTGTTTGCGTGCAAGTGCAGCCTGCCGGTCTTCCCGGCCTTCCTGCGCAAGAAGTTCTTTATAAATATCCGCAAGTACAAATAAAAGCTGTTTTTCCTGCCCGGGCTGGTAAATAAGGGGGGCTTTAAGCCTTTTTTTTACTTCTTCATCCCGTTGAAGAAGTTGGGAGGCTTCACGCACAAGACCACGCAATTCTGTAGAAAGTGGAACACCCGCTTTTACAATGTTTTTAAGGGCTGCCACGGCAAAACCCAGGGAGCGCAAAGTTTCTCCTTTTAAAAAAGTAGCTTTGGATCGCCCCAAGTCTTCTTTAATTTTCCGTACATCCATGGTAAACTCCTGTATTTACTTTTTCTACCCTAGCCCAGGCAGGCGTATTTATCAAGTAAAAACAAAAGCCATATTTTTGTGAATTTGATGGGGGGCTAATCTTTATACCTTGTGTGATATATTTTTATTAACCTGCTGGAATAAAAATAAAAAAGTCATTTCTATTGTGAAGGAAAAGATTTAGCCAAATTTTTTTTTTATCCTTGACGATTGATATAATTTTGTCTAGTCTGCATGTCAGGAATACTAGTAAAAGGGTTTGCATAGATGCGTCAAGCTTGGCTGCTGCAAAAAAAGCATTACACCGCACACCAGACAGTATAATTTTGTACGCAATTCCATATGCCCCTTTCTATAAAAGTCTTCAGGCAGTATTCTCAATCGTAACTTGTTAGGAGGCTATATGCGATTCTCCATTGGTATGGGCAAGGACGGGGCGGAAGAACGCCTCGCGGAACGGGGCGTCAGCCGTCGTGACTTTTTAAAATTCTGTTCAGCGGTCGCGGTTGCAATGGGTCTTGCACCCACCTTTGGCCCTTCCATAGCCAAAGCACTTACTTCTGCCAAACGCCCTGCGGTTGTGTACCTGCACGGCGCAGAATGCACCGGCTGCACAGAAGCACTTTTGCGTGCGTATAAACCGTATTTGGATGAACTGATTTTTGATGTTATTTCCCTGGACTACCAGGAAACTATTATGGCTGCTGCCGGCACCGCCGCAGAAGAAGCCCTTCAGGCCGCTATTAACAACCCCGAAGGCTATATCTGCATTGTAGAAGGCGCCATTCCCACAGCCAATGATGGCAAATTCGGCTATATTGCCGGTCATACTATGCTTGAACTGTTTGGGCCTATCCTGAAAAAAGCCAAAGCTGTTGTGGCAACAGGCACCTGCGCCAGCTACGGCGGCGTGCAGGCAGCTGCCCCCAACCCCACAGGCGCTAAGGGCCTTAACGACTGCTACGGCAGCGAAGGCGTAAAAGCCATTAATATCCCCGGTTGCCCGCCCAACCCCCTGAATATTGTGGGCGCACTTGTGGCCATATTAAAGGGCGACGCTGTGGAACTGGACGATGTGCAGCGCCCTGTTATGTTCTACGGCGAAACTGTGCACGACTCCTGCCCCCGTCTCTCCCACTTTGAAGCAGGCGAGTTTGCCCCTTCCTTTAATTCTGAAGAAGCCCGCAATGGCTGGTGTTTGTATGAACTTGGCTGCAAGGGCCCTGAAACATACAACAATTGCCCCAAGGTTCTTTTTAATGATACCAACTGGCCTGTGGAAGCAGGGCACCCTTGCATAGGTTGTAGCGAACCAGATTTCTGGGATAACCTTTCGCCTTTCTACCAAAACTAGTGAGAACAGCATATGAGCCAAGCAATTAAAACACCCCAAAGTGATTATTCCGGCCCCATTGTGGTGGACCCTATCACCCGTATTGAAGGGCACTACCGCATTGAAGTGGAAGTGGAAAATGGCAGAGTCAAAGATGCCCGCAGTTCCGCCACCTTATTCCGCGGGCTTGAAAACATTCTGAAAGGCCGCGACCCCAGAGATGCCCAGCATTTTGCCCAGCGTACCTGCGGTGTGTGTACCTACACACACGCCCTTGCGTCTGTGCGCGCACTGGAAGACGCCATAAAAGTACCCATCCCGCGTAATGCCACCCTTATCCGCAACCTTGTGCTTGCCATGCAGGACGTGCATGACCACGTTGTGCATTTTTACCACCTGCACGCGCTGGACTTTGTGGATGTGGTTTCTGCCCTGAAAGCAGACCCCAAAAAAGCGGCCGCCCTTAACGCCTCTATTTCTTCCACCCCCACCCCTGAGGCAGAGCTGAAAGCCGTCCAGGATAAAATTAAAGCGCTTGTGGCCAGTGGCCAGCTTGGGCCCTTTACCAATGCCCCCTTCCTGACAGACCACCCCGCGTATTATCTGGAGCCAGAAGCCAACCTTGTGGCTGTGGCCCACTACCTGCAAGCCCTGCATATGCAGGTGAATATCGCCAAGGGTATAGCCGTTTTTGGCGCTAAAAACCCGCATACACAGTTTACTGTTGCCGGCGGGGTTACCTGCTACAACTCCCTCACCAAGGAACGCATGGAAGAGTTTTATGCTCTTTATAAGCAATCCCGCGACTTTGTAAACAATGTTTACATCCCGGATCTTATCCTTATCGGCGGCGTGTATAAAGACTGGGGCTCTATTGG
>CAZJOG010000196.1:0-4673 GCA_964547565.1 uncultured Desulfovibrionaceae bacterium | reverse complement strand
CACGCCCGTCGGTCATTGAACGGCGCGGCACAGCCGCCCCGCTTCCCTCTGTCGGCCGGGTGCGGACTTTGTCAACAACCTGCAAGTCCCTTTTTTTCAAAAAGGGACTTTCCCCAAACCCCACCCCTAAATGGTACACGCTTTTCCCTGTATAACCGCATAATTTTCTCTATTCTCAAAACTTGAGAAAAAATTTCTCCAAATCTCACTTATTCCGTGAGGGAACCGGCGCAGGCAGCTTGCGCAGCAAGTGCCAAGCCGGTTCCTTCACGGCAATAAGGGGGTTTGGGGGGGATTATCCCCCCCCAACACAAGGAGTTTTCGCATGGGTTTGTTCTCCAAAAATATGCCGCCCCAGCAACCGCAGTATTCTGGGCAGGAGCCGCAAGGTTTACCTGTGCCTGTTATGTCGCTTCGGGAAGTGGTGATGTTTCCGCATGCCATTATGCCTTTATTTGTGGGGCGTGATGCGTCTATTAAGGCTATTGAGGGTGCGCTTGCTTCCTATGACAAGCGTATTTTTCTGGTGACGCAGCGTGAGGCAGTAGAGGAAAAGCCCAGTGTAGAGGGTTTGTATCGTTTGGGTGTAGTAAGCCGCATTTTGCAGTTACTGCGTTTACCGGATGGCAGTATTAAGGTTTTATTTGAGGGTTTATACCGGGCGCATTGGGCTATGCTTAATCCTTCTGCAGAGGGGGATTTAGCTTTTGGCGATGCTGCGTATCCTGTTGTTCTTACGCACAGGGTTTTGGAGATGCAGGCAGGGGAAGGGGAAAGTTTGCCGGAGGAGCGGGAGGCTTTGGTGCGGGCCACGCATGAAGCGCTTGAGGAATTTGCCAAAGGCAACAAACTTATCAGCCATGAGCAAATGGCGGCTATAGCGGGCCTTAGGGATATGGGGCGGCTGGCGGATGCGCTTATCCCGCATTTAAAGGTGGAGTATCCGCGTAAGCAGGAAGTGCTGGAGCAGCTTGACCCGTATAAGCGACTGGCCAAGGTTTTTGAACTTTTGGGTGGGGAAATGGCTGTCTCGAATCTGGAGAAAACGATTAAGAATCGTGTCAAAAACCAGATGGAGCGTAACCAGCGGGAATATTACCTGAGTGAGCAGATAAAGGCTATCCAGAAGGAAATGGGCCGAGAGGATGATCCACAGGCAGAGCTGGCGGATATAGAAAAGCGTTTGCTGGAAAAAAACATGCCTGAGGAAGCCAGGGAAAAGGCGCTACGGGAAGTAAAAAAACTGCGGCATACGCAAACTTCTTCGCCGGAGTACACGGTTTTACGCAATTATCTGGATTGGGTGCTGGATTTACCGTGGAATGAGCTGAAGGATACCCATATTAATATCAAAGAAGCGGCGGCTATGCTGGATGCGGACCATTATGGGCTGGAAAAACCCAAGGAGCGCATACTGGAGTATTTGGCTGTGCAGCGTCTTTCTGGTTCACTTAAAGGGCCTATTTTGTGTTTTGTGGGGCCCCCGGGTGTGGGGAAAACCTCTCTGGCAAAAAGTGTGGCACGGGCCACGGGGCGGGAATTTGTGCGTCTTTCGCTTGGTGGCGTGCGGGATGAGGCAGAAATCCGTGGTCACAGAAGAACCTACATAGGCGCTATGCCCGGTAAAATTCTTATGTCTCTGAAGCGGGCAAAGTATAATAATCCGCTTTTTTGTCTGGATGAAATAGATAAAATGACGGCGGACTTCAGGGGAGACCCGGCAAGTGCGTTGCTTGAGGTTTTAGACCCGGAGCAAAATAACACATTTGCAGACCATTATCTGGATATGGATTATGATTTATCCCAGGTGTTTTTTATTACCACGGCCAATTCGCTGAATGGTATACCTGCACCGCTTTTGGACAGGATGGAAATTATCCATTTATCCAGTTATCTGGAAACAGAAAAAACACGCATAGCCCGCAATTTTATTTTACCCAAGCAGATAGAGGCGCATGGCCTTAAGCCGGGGAACATACGCATTTCAGACAGTGCCTTGATGGAGGTTATACGTTCGTACACGCGGGAAGCGGGGGTACGGAATCTGGAGCGGGAAATAGCGGCGCTTTGCCGTAAGGTGGCGGTGCGGCTGGTCACGGATAACCCGGATTTACCAGCGCCTGTTTCTGCTGCGGATGTGCCGCCCATAATGGCGGAAATAATGCAGGAAGGCCTGTTGGAAGAAGCCACAGGGCAGGAAAAAAATTCGGATAAAGCAGACAAAATGGATGTTCCCTGTGTGGCTGTAACTTTACAGAATTTGCACGCTTTTTTGGGTGTAAAAAAATACCGCTTTGGTGAGCGGGAAAATGAACCGCATATAGGTCTTTGTGCTGGTCTGGCGTTTAATGACCGTGGCGGGGAAATTTTGTATATGGAAACAACGCCTATGCCGGGTTCCGGTAAAATTCTTATCACCGGGCATTTAGGCGATGTGATGAAGGAATCGGCGCAGGCGGCGCTTTCGTATGTGCGGTCTAGGGCAGAAAACCTGGGTTTGCGGCCGGATTTCCATAAAGATATAGACTTGCATATCCATGTGCCGGAGGGCGCAACCCCCAAAGATGGCCCGTCTGCGGGCATAGCGCTTGCCACGTCCATAAGTTCTGCACTTTTGGGTATACCAGTAAAAAACGACCTTGCCATGACGGGTGAAATAACCTTACGCGGCCGTGTGCTGCCCATAGGTGGCCTTAGGGAAAAACTGCTCGCCGCGCGGCGGGTGGGTATGCGTACTGTGCTTATACCAGCGCAAAATGAAAAAGATTTAAAAGATGTGCCAGAGGAGATTTTAAAATCTCTGCACATTATTTTTGTGGACCACGCGGATGAAGTGTTGCCTTTAGCTCTGGATGCCCCAGTGGAAGACATTTTCCAAAACCCTAACCCGGCCCCCTTTACAACTATGTTGCGGCCTCAGGCTGTTTCGGCTGTCCGGCAGTAGGGTGTTGTGCGCAGGGAGGTGGATTATGGAATTTTCTCTGGATGAAGAAAGCCTCAAAGCCGCACAGACCATAAGTGACACTATGCTGGCCATCTTCCAGCGTGCAGACTTGTACGAATCCTTCACGTATTTGTTGCAGGAATTACTGGCGCGTAAGATACCGGTTGAAATTCTGCATGCAAGTTATATGGATTTCAGCACAGGGGCTCTTTTGCCTTTGCTGGAAATAACAAAAAAAGGCCGGGCTGTTTTGCTGGAAAAACGGCACATGGACCATCAGCTTGTGCCGCCGCAGATGCGGGAAAACCCGCAGGAACCGGTTTTGTCTATTATCCATGATCTTGCGGAAGAAGAGCGCGGCGATGAAATGCTGATAAAACGGTACAAAAGTGTCCGTTCCATGATAAGCCTGCGCCTTGCCATGCAGGAAAACATGGCCTTTGTATGCAGTTTGTTTTCTAAAGACACCCATGTTTTTTGCGAGCGGGATGCCCAGCTGCTCCAGGCTATTTTATCCCCGTTTTCCGGGGTGCTGTCCTATATGCTGCCCAGTTCTCCCCTGCCTTCGCAGGTGGAGGATATAGAGGAAGACTTGCCCCTGCTTACCCAGGGCAGCACTATGTCGCAGGTGTGGCGGCAGGTGCAGAAAGTGGCGGAAACAGAATCCCTTGTGCTGATAGTGGGGGAAACAGGCACAGGGAAGGAGCTGGTGGCGCGGGCCCTGCACAGGCAGTCCAGACGCCGCAATTTCCCTCTTGTGGTGGTAAACTGCGGGGCAATAGCGGAAAGCCTGATGGACAGCGAATTTTTTGGCCATGAACGCGGTGCGTTTACAGGCGCCAATACAAGCCATGCAGGATTTTTTGAACAGGCAAATGGCGGTACACTTTTTCTGGATGAAGTGGGGGAACTTTCCGCTGCCGCGCAGGTGCGGCTTTTGCGGGTTCTGGAGCGCAGGGAAATAACCCGCGTGGGCGCTCTCAGGCCGTTAAAAATCGATGTGCGTGTGGTGGCCGCAACACACAGAAATCTGCCTGCTATGGTAAAAGAAGGCACGTTCCGTCAGGATTTGCTTTTTCGCTTAAACACCTACCCCATCCGTGTGCCTGCCTTGCGTGAGCGCAGGCTGGATATTGTGCCACTGGCCCATTTTTTCCTCAACAAATGCGCAAAAAAATTGGATCTTACACTTACGCAAAGCCCAGCCACAGAGGAACTGATTAGCCTTATTTTGTATGACTGGCCGGGTAATGTGCGGGAACTTGAGCATGTGGTGGAGCGTGCGCTTATCAGCGCCAGAACAGGTGCAACATGTGGAAAAATTCACTTTGACCTTAATCCTCTGGGCCCGCCTGTTGTGCAGGAAAACGCCCTTATGCTGGACTTTCCCTACAGTCTGCAGACAGACAAAGTGCCAGACTCCGGCAGTTTGTCTGTTTTCCCGCCAGATACATACATTCCCACGGATTCGCGTGGTTTGGGTGAAGATACCTTACTATTGGATGTTTCCGGCTGGCCCTCTCTGGAAGAGCTGACCCGCCGTTATTTCCTGCTGGCGCTGGAAAAAAGCCAGGGCAGGGTGGAAGGCCCTAAGGGTGCAGCCACACTTTTGAATATGCATCCTAATACATTCAGGGGAAAAATGTTACGCTTAGGTATTGAATTTAAAAAGAAATCTAGGGGGGGGGGGGGGGGGGGGGGGGGGGGGGGGGGGGGGGGGGGGGGGGGG
>CAZJOG010000195.1:0-4690 GCA_964547565.1 uncultured Desulfovibrionaceae bacterium | reverse complement strand
CGCACAGCTACTGTTGCATTGTTGCCGGTGGGCGTATACGATGTTCCACCACATTTGAGTTTGAAAGTTGTAATATCCAGTGTACAATAATCTGCTGTAAATGCGGGGTTATTATCTCTTTTCCAGAGAATGGCAAGGTCACTGTATTCATTAATACTATTGGTATTAATGTTTGCAAAATCACTGTCTGTCAAAACCCCTGTGGTTTTTTTGTTTCTCTTCAGCCTGGCCATAAACTCTTCCAGGGTTTGCGAAAGGAATTGTTCGTCATACCGGAACCTTGCCTCAAACATGTTAACCGCGTAGTGTAAATCATTTGAGAGGAAAGCACGGCGGGATGTATCCGTAACGGCCGGGGCATAGTAGGAAGAAATGGTAAACGCAGCCCCTACAATAAGAGAGCCGATTATAATGGCAATAACAGCTTCAATTATTGTAAAGCCCCGTGCCAGAGTGGGAGAAGCGTATTGCCGCTTTGGTATACCTATATGTGCAGGTGGCATTTTTAAGCCCTTTCATAAATAAATAAGAGGAAAAAACGTTAAAAGTTGTTTGACAATTTTTTTTCTTCATCATAAAGTATAGAAGAGGAAGATGTCAAGCTTCTTCCTGGTTGGGGAAAAAATGCGCATGTTGCATACGGACAATAAACCACTTCCCCCTGTTTTTCCCCTTTGCTTTTTTTACCCAATGCAGGGAAGGGCTTGGCCGGCAAAACCGGTATGTTTAAATACTCCCAACCCAGCATAGTTTTTTTATTTGCTCTATTTTTTGTTCCTGCGAGGAAGATATGTCTGCAAAACATCATAATGAACAGGGTATTGCTATTCTTACCCTGCTGGGCATAATGCTTACTCTTTCGCTGATGGTGGCTGTTCTTTTGCCTGTTATGCGTATTTCTGGTACAAAAACCGTGGATGAAATGCGTGGCCTGCAGGAAGAACTGGATACGCGCAATGCCGCCCTTATTGTACTGGCGTATTACAGCGCTAACCGCGACCCCTTAGATACTGATGCCAATGCAAAAGTGCTGAACAGCATACAAAACAAAAAGATTTTAGATGCGGATATTACCATAACCCTGCCCGTTTATCCAGTTGAAGCTATAGAAGAAGACCTGGGCTATATTACAAATATAGTTGGTGATATTATTTATGTATACAGCACCGTAGTAAAGCCAGGGCAAAAAGTAACAGAAATAACATTTAAAGGTATTGGAAAAGTTAAACCTATTATTATGACAGACAGTAGTGGAGATCCTACTGCAACCTTTGCTTTCACAACAACGGATACAACTCACTTTAACAAAGCAAATCCAGGTGACAAAATAAGCCAGATTAAAGTTGCTGGCGCAATCTACACCAATGGTAAAATTCCAGACGGGGTGGAAGAGGTTAAGGGGGTGTTTGCACCTGTTCTTGGCTCGTACAGAATAAAAGGGGACGAAACTACAGACTATATGTACCGCAGATACGACGCTGATGCAAATAAACTGGAAGATGCATACCCCATAAATCATAGCACGCGTACACTTCACGAAGACAGACATGTGACGGACGGTGCGTATACACGTTATTATCCTAAATATAAAAAAGAATTGCCTGTTACAGACGACATGATCCCCACGCCTATTGTGATTATCCATGCCCGTTATGGTTACCTTAATTCATTGGTGAATGCGGAAGATGAAGAGGATAAAAACTTGCGCTATCTTGGTTCATACGGGGATACAAGTGAACTACGCCCTTAAGGCGGCTCTTGGGTTAAGCGGCATGGCAGGCGCTGCCGTTTTGTTTGCCACCTTTTTTCTCCCAGAGCAGCATGTAGAACCCCTTTCTCTGGAAAAAGTGCTGGCGGCAAAGCCCGTTGCCTCAGTGTCTTTGCTTGCTCCTCATCTTGACCCTGCCCCTGCGGAAATGCTTCCCCCAGGGGAATCTCTGCCTGCCCGTGGTGGTGGCAGACCCGTGCTGGCGTTTACTTTCCGCGAAGGGATTGACCCGCCTTCGCCCTCTTCCCGTGGCCGTGCCTCTTTTTCCCCATCCGCCCCACCGGCTTCCAGCCGTTATACTGCCGGTTACTTACCCCCGCGGGAAGAAGTGATTTACAAAAAACTTGGGGAAGACGGCACCCTGTATCTTACCAACCGACCAGATGGTGATACGGAGTACACGGTGTTTGTGCGCTACCGTGTGGCAGACCTTATCGCCAGCCTGGGTATGGACGCCCTGATGGATTTGGCTGTGCGTTATGGCACCCTTCACGGGGTAGACCCGCACCTTATCCGCGCTATTATCCGCGCGGAATCTGGCGGTAATGAGCTTGCGGTTTCCCATGCCGGAGCGGAAGGCCTTATGCAGCTTATGCCAGACACAGGCCGCGCCCTTGGTGTGCGTGACGCCTTTGACCCGGAAGATAATGTCTACGGCGGTACATTGTATATTCGCCAGATGCTGGATAAATACGGCGATCTTTCCCTTGCCCTTGCCGCGTATAACGCAGGCCCGGGGAATGTGGATAAATACGGCGGTATTCCCCCTTTTCAGGAAACGCAGGAATATGTTAAACGTGTGATGCGTTTTTACGAAGAAAATAAAAGTAAATAAATTCCATTATATAAACCATGCTATCATTTTTATTTGCATATCCATCCAAACATTTGTCCATAAAAGGGCCGTAAGTCCCCCCATACTCAAAAACGGGCCAAAAGGGATTTGCGCGTTGCGCCCCTTGCCTTTGGTCCATATAAAGGCAAGAAGCAGCGCGCTTATGCAGGCTGTCAGCAACAAAAAAGAAAGGCCATTTAAGCCGGATAAAAATCCCAGGCCAATCATCAGCTTTACATCCCCCATACCCAAGCCGTCTATGCCGCGCAGTTTTTTAAAAATCACCATCACAGCCAGCAAAAGACCTGTGCCCAGAATCGCACCCAGCAAGCTGTCCAGCCAGTCCATGCCAAATACCCACACAGCAAGCGGAAAAGCCACCACAGCCAGCGGGATTGTCAGAATATCCGGCAGAATAAACAGTTGCAAATCTATGCCGGAAGCGACAGTCAGTATTCCCGCAATACCCATGGCCGCTATAAATTCCCAGCCTGGCCCGTAATGCCACGCAAGTAACACTGCCAAAGCACCACTAAAAAGTTCCATAACCAGTGTATCGCGCGGTATACGCGCCCCACAAAACCCGCATTTTCCCCTTAAAACAAGATAACTGAAAACAGGAACAAGATGCCGCGCCTTTAATGTATGATGACACGCAGGGCAAAAAGAACGCCCTGTAAGAGATATTCCTTCTATGTAGCGTGAAATACACACGCAGTAAAAGCTTCCTAAACATATTCCCAATATAAATGCCCACGGAAAAAACATGAAAAGTGGTATTTCCAGCATTCTTCCCTCTCTTTACAAGTATTCTTTTTTTACGTAAAGTACCTTTGTTTTATACAGATGTATCTGGTACTGTTTGTGTATACACATTAACGGTAATCTTCCTTTGATGACAATGCCCAAGGAGATATAGCTTCATGGCTAAGATTGATGGTTTTTTCCATATGTTGCACGAAAATGGCGGCTCAGACCTGCACCTTTCCGCAGGATGTGTCCCTATGATTCGCTTACGCGGGGAAATGGTTAAAGTCAAGCACCCGATCATTGAGAACCCGCAGTTGCTTGCCATACTCTACGAAATAGCCCCAGAATTAAAACTTAAAGAGTTTGAAGAAACCGGCGATGTGGACTTTGCTTACGAAGTGCCCGGTCTGGCCCGTTACCGCTGTAACTACTTCCGCCAGGGGCGCGGCGTTGCTTCTGTGTTCCGTGAAGTACCACAGAAAATCCTTTCTATTGAAGAACTGGGCCTGCCTGACCTCCTACGGGATCTGGCTATGCTTCCCAAAGGCCTTGTTCTTGTTACAGGCCCTACGGGCAGTGGCAAGTCTACCACCCTTGCCGCCATTATAGATCACGCCAATAAAACACGGCGTGACCATATTATTACTATCGAAGACCCTGTAGAATTTGTCCATACCTCCAACAATTGCCTCATTAACCAGCGGGAAGTGGGCCGCGATACCCTCTCCTTCCACGCCGCTCTCCGCGGCGCTCTGCGCGAAGACCCGGATATTATCTTAGTGGGCGAAATGCGCGATCTGGAAACAACTTCCCTCGCCCTCGAAGCCGCCCTCACCGGTCACCTTGTTTTTGGTACCCTCCACACAACCTCCGCCGCCAAAACTATAGACCGGATTATCGAAATTTATCCGGCTGACCAGCAAGCCCAAATCCGTACAAGCTTGTCAGAATCTATACAGGCCGTGGTTGCCCAGGTTCTCCTGCGCCGGGCAGATAAACCCGGCCGCATAGCCGCACAGGAAATTATGCTGGGTATACCCTCCGTCCGGAATATGGTACGCGAAAATAAAACCTTCCAGCTTACAGGTATACTCCAAACCGGCCATACATACGGTATGAAAACTCTGGACGATGATTTGCTTTTCCTTGTGCAGACAGGCAAAATTGCCGTCAAAGACGCCGCTATCCATATGCAAGACAAAAGCCGCCTTCCTAAGTATTAGAGCAGGAAGAGTTTTTTTGGGGGGGGTAACCCCCCCCAAACCCCCTTATTGCCGTGAGGATGGCGGCTTGACGCTTGCTTCGCAAGCTGTCTGCGCCGCCATCCTCACGGAATA
>CAZJOG010000194.1:0-4700 GCA_964547565.1 uncultured Desulfovibrionaceae bacterium | reverse complement strand
ACCAGAGCATTTCCAAAAACATTCTGGGTTATTCTCAAATCAATAGGGAAATGCTTTAGAAAGCTTGCAAACCATAAGCCTTGCTGGTAAAATACTTTTTCCAGCAGGGCTTTGTTTCTGCGTGTTTTTTACATACCAGCAGGAAAAATTGCATTGTACGCCAGAAACAGGCCATGTAAGCGGGTATTATACAAAAAAATTCCCCTGTTAACCCGTTTAATACGGATAAACCAGGGGAAAAAACACCGCTTCTGTGGGGCGGTTATCTGCTTACACAGTCTTAAAGCCCTTTCCCGGGCACGTATAGTAGTTTTAAAAAGCTTTTGCGGCAATAAACATTTTAATCAGTTCTTCAAACTGGTCTTCTGTTACTTCTTCACCGTATTTGCGGTGCCAGAATTCCCCGTCATCAAGCTGGATAGCCGGTGTGCGGCCAATAAGGTTAAAACGGGAAAGCAAGGGGGGTTCACAGTTGCTTTGGATAAGGGCTTTAATCCCATGGCGTGTAAGGACACTTTTCAGGCGTGGTTCCATCGCGTTAATGCGACGCGCATTGTCATCCCAAATGATAAATTTATGATCCATCGTATATTCTCCTTGAAAAACTGGCTTGTTCTTTCACACACAAACAAGATATTTCTACTCCAACCTGTAAGCTTTGTCACCCTTTTAAGAGGATAAAAAAATGGAAAAAAATTTTCCCCAGCCAGAAGCCCTGATGCCGCACCGTATTTCCTATGGCGAAACAGACGCCATGGGCGTTTTATACCACGCGGAATATATCCATATTTTTGAACGCTCCCGCGGGGAATACAGCCGCAAGCTTAATTTCTCCTACAAAGAAATAGAAGCAAATGGTATTGCCCTGCCTGTTGTGGAGGTGGAATGCCGCTATAAAAGCCCGGCCCGTTACGATGATCTTGTGTATGTGCGTGTTGCCATAAGCGAATGGAAACGCGCTTCTGTGCGCTTTGTGTACCAGATGTACGATGAAAAACAGGAGCATATACTCGCAGAAGGCATGACCTTGCACGCGGTGGTTAACAAACTGGGAAAACCCGTGGCAGTGCCTGACTGGCTGAAAGAAAAATTTGGTGGCTAATACCTTTTTGTGTATGCCACTTTATCTTCGGATATGGTAAACATGTAAACGCCACAAAGCCAGTATAGTCAGCACGGCATTGGTGAACCATGCCGCCATAAAGGGCGGCATAGCCCCTCTGGAGCCCAAACTTTCGCCCAGCAGTATAAAAACATAGGCTAAAAAAGTCACCAGCATGGCAAGTGCGGAGGATATGTATACATTTTCCGTGAATGTCAGCATAGCGGCTGCCACAAGCGCCATAACAGCCAGGGAGGCTGCGTAGGCTATTTTGCCGTGCCAGGCTGTTAACAAACCTTCCACATTAGAGCCGGAGTCTGTCAGCATTTGGATAGCTTCGCCCAAAACCCAAAGGGAAAACTGCTGGGGATTTGCCTGGGTAGAAACAAAAAAGTACGAAGGATTCTGCCGCAAAGCAAAATGGACGGTATTTTCCTGCGTGCGGGTGAAGGTACCGGGGTTTATATGGGTAACATCTTCTGCCACCCAGTTGCCCGGGGCCACCTGGAACACAGGCGCGCGGTACATGGAAATAAAACTCAGGCCATCCGGGGCAAGCTGGTACACGGAAATATCGCGGCCTGTGGCTGTATTATTTGCGCCAAGTTCCATGTATTTAATGGAAACAACATATTCCCCTTCTGTAAACCATATGTTTTCCGCAATACGCCCTGCGGATTCTCTCTGGCGTATTTCTTCCTTCCACAGTTTTTCCGCGTATACATCACCCCGTATGCCAACATATTGGGAAAACACAAGCTGTATACCCCCCCAAAAAAGGCCGCAGCAAAAAACCGCCATCACCACACGGTTAAAGGAAATCCCGCCGGACTGCAAAGCCACCAGTTCACGGTTGCGCGCCATAAAACAAAGCTGGATAACAGTGGCCAGCAAAAAAATGGCAGGCAGAATCTGGGAAATAATAAACGGGGTTTTTGCCAGGAAATACCGGATAGCCAAAGAAAAGCCTCTTTCTATGCCCACAAAAACGTCCGCTTTGTCCACCACGTCCACCAAAAGGTATAAACCCACCCCCAAAGCCAGTGTAAGCAAAACAAGCCGGCAATTATTCCGGAATATATAACGAAGCAGTATACTCATGCGCCCCCGCCTTTTTCCTTGGGGGAATGTTTTTTACCAGCGTGTCCTGCCCGCAGAGAACGCCAAAGTTCCATAACCTGGGGCATACGCTCCTGATTGGCAAAATACAGGGCAAAACAGGCCACAAGAAAGAAAAAGGCATTCGGCAGCCACATACCCCATAAAGGCGAAAGTGAGCCGCTTTCCCCCAGGGTAATGCCCAGAGAAACAACCCCATAGTATAAAAAGAACATACCCAAAGCCAGCAAAACACCACTTTGCTGCTGGAGGCCTTTAAACGCTGTAGCCAAGGGTACAGCTAACAGCGCCAAAACAATGCAGGCAAAAGGAAACATAAAGCGTTTATGTTTTTCTACCTGCACTTTATACGCCAGTGTGGGATTGGAAAGCAAAAGCTCTTCCACGGTAAAATCCATAAGCTGCGCAAAGGACATTTCTCTGGGCCGCAAAGGTTCAAGGCTAAAACCTTCAAACAGGGCATCATACCGCAGGCGTATAATATATTCCTCAAAATTCAGTACGCTTATGGAATTTCCCTGCTCCGCATAAACACGCCCATCTTTCAGCAAAAAAATCAGCTCCGCCTTGTTATTATCCGTGCTCAGGGTTCCAGAGGGCGCAAGTATGGTCAGTCTGGCTTCCGAGCGGGAAGAATCTTCCACTATTACCTGTGCCAGTGTGCCTTTAACAGGGTCTACATTACGCGCGTAAAACACAAGACCCGGGACATCCTGGTTAAACACCCCGGCCTGCACCACAATGCGCGCCCTGTTACCCGCTATTTCCATCACTGTGGAACGGAAGTTGTCCATCCCCCACGAAAGCACATACAGGGAAACCCAAAGGGTAACACCAAAACAAAACAAGCCAAACACAACAGGGGCAGGCATAAGACGTAAAAGCCCAATGCCGCCGGCGTGCAGGGCCACAAGCTCCCTGTCTGTGCTCATGCGCAAAAAGGTAATAAATACCGCCAGCATGCAGGCAACTGGCATCACAAACTGGAAAAAGAATGGCGCCAGGTAAGCAAACAGAAGCAGGGTATCCTTCAGGCCCAGTTCCAGACCAAAAAGCATATCGCGCAACTGAAGAGCCCGGCCCATCAGAATCAGGATAAGAAGAACAGATAAGGAAAGCCCAAAAACTTTCAGGCACTCCCCAAAAATTCTGCGGTGTACAAGTGGTAAAAACACCGTATTCTCTGGGTTAAAGGGAAACACACTGCCCGGGCAGCATACACAGGGCTTTACAGGAAGGCGCATGGACGTGCAAAGCCTGCACAAAGGGTTCTGCACTTTGCGCAAGCAGGGGGAATGTGCCCCAATGTATGGGCATGGCTGTTTTGGCGCCTAAAAGACCGGCCGCGCAGGCGGCATCTTCCATATCCATAGTAAACAGGCCGCCGGCAGGCAAAAGAGCCAGATTTATACTGTACTTTTTGCCCAAAAGTGCCATATCGCCAAAAAGGGAGGTATCCCCCGCGTGGTAAATGGTATAGCCGTCTGGCAACTGCACAATATAACCGGCCGGAGCTCCATAACCGGAAGAATGGAAGGCAGGCACCATAGTAACGTGTGTTCCCTGCCAGTTTATGGTTCCTCCTATATTCCAGCCTATGCCGTTAAGCAAAAGTTCCCTCTCCAGACCCCGCTCTGCCAAAGAGGCGGCCAGTTCTACAATAGCCCCCACTTTGGCGTGGTTGCGTGTGGCAATTTCCACCACCTGCCCTTCATGGTCGCCATGGGAAGAACCACCGTGGGTGACAAGCACCATATTGGTTTCAATATCTTCCCATTTTGTAGAACAAACGGGATTACCGTCAAAAAAAGGATCTATCACTATATTAATGACAGGGGTGATAATCTGGATAGTGGAATGCCCGTGCCAAATAAGCTCTAAAGACATAGGGTCTCCTGTTCGGCTGTTTTGGGTCGTAAGTGCGCCGGGTTATGTATCACACGCTTTTTGCCCGCGCCAGCGAAAGGAATACGGGTGATGTAAACCCATAGCCACAAGCCATGGGGGGATAAGCGCGTCTAAAATGCGGCCTGTCAGGTGGCCAAGCATTTCTTCCACAGATTGAGGTTTTGCGTAAAAAGCAGGCACAGGAGGAAAAAGCGTGGCCCCCGCCCTGGAAAGGGAGAGCATATTTTCCAGATGTATGGCAGAAAGCGGGCTTTCCCGCACCACCAGCACCAGAGGTCTGCGCTCTTTTAAGGTAACATCCGCCGCCCTGTGCAGCAAATTACGCCCAGAACCATGGGCAATATGCCCAAGGCTTGCCATGGAACATGGGCATACCACCATGCCCGTGCATGGCCAGGAACCACTGGCAGGCGCGGCGGAAACATCTTCCGGCGCGTAAACTGTATGCGCCAGAGCTTCCATTTGGGCGCATGGTATTGGGCCTTCTTCTTCTATCACTTTTCTGGCGCAGGGGGAAATCACCAAATGTGTTTCCACAGGCACAGGGCCATCCGCAAGAGCGGCAAGCGCC
>CAZJOG010000193.1:0-4716 GCA_964547565.1 uncultured Desulfovibrionaceae bacterium | reverse complement strand
TGTTCAAACACACCTTTATGGGGGGCAACGGCGCCTGTAAAAGCCCCTTTTTCATGGCCAAAAAGTTCAGATTCTAAAAGACTTTCATTAATGGAAGCGCAGTTAATACAAATAAACGGCTGCTCACGCCTTGCAGAAAGTGTCACAATACTGTTTGCCACCAGCTCCTTGCCTACACCGGTTTCTCCCAAAATAAGCACGGGGATATCCGTTTGCGCAACACGCTGAATTTTTTCGCAAACATTTTTTAAGCCTTTGCACATATGCAGTAAATCATACGAGCGGGCGGGCTGGAATAAGAGTTTTGAGGTAACCGTCTGGTTGGAAAACTCCAAAATATCATTACATACCAGCTGGATAACACTGCGCATCCCGTTAATACACTGTATATCTTCCGCACCAAAGCCATGCGCCCTATCAGAAAAAAGAATAAGGGTGTAAAAATAATTGGCGTTTGTGGGCGCAACATAATTACTGCAAAGAAGTGTTTTATGGCTTGGGAAATACAAAAGCATTTTATTGGGAGAAATTTCAGCAGAATTATCAATAATAACAGCTGTATCAATGCTAAAAAACTCCATCCCATTTGTGGCAAAAGAGTTTTTGCTTTCGTTTATCCGCAGTATTTCATTATGGCTGTAAAGTAATATGGGCATGACAAAATTTTGCTGGAAATAAAAAACGGAAAACATAGCATGGTCAAATTTCACATGCTTGGACAAAACCTGTAATAAAGACAAAATATTACTTTCAGCGCTTCTGCCTTGGAAAACATGGGAAAAATAATCCAAAAAAATAGTGTCCATAAAACGCCTCCTGCAGGATTGTAGGGAAGCTTTAAAAAAACCGCAAGAATATTGTGAAAAAATGACAAAATGAATTTTTTGTGAAAAATTATATCTTACCATACTGTTTTTATTATATTAATATATTGGCATTGATTTTGCTAAATGAAAAAGAAAAGGAGAAGAATATGCTAAAAAATGCCCTTGTTCTTATGTTTGACAGCCTGCAAAGAAGTTACATTGGTTGCTATGGCAACACATGGATAAAAACCCCCAATATGGACCGTTTGGCACGGGAAGGCGTGCAATTTATGCATTCCTTTACAGAAGGTGTCCCCACTGTGCCGTGCCGCCGCGCCATGCACACAGGCCGCTTTACCCTGCAAAAAGCCGGCTGGGTAGCCCTGACCATGGAAGACACCACCATTGCCGACCTTTGCTGGGGCCGCCCTATTGATACAGCCATTGTGTTTGACTGCCCCATGTACCGCCTGCCCAAGTTTGGCTATACACGCGGTTTTGACAAGGTATGGTTTACCCACGGTCACGAAGCGGATGACCAGTTTTATGAGCACGACCCCCTCCTGCATCTGAAAAAAGAAAACTATGTGGACGAAACAAGTAAAGCCGCTTATATCAAAAAATGCGGCCCGCAGGTTACAGCCGGTTTGGATATTGAGTTGGAAAACTACCTCAAACAGCGCCAATACGGGGGCGATAAGGAAGAAAACCGCTACGTTGCCCGCACCATCAACAAAGCCATAGAATATCTGGAACAGACAGATAAAAATAAACAGTTTTTCCTGTGGATAGACAGCTTTGATCCACACGAACCCTGGGACCCGCCTTCTGTATACGCCGATTATCCCTGCCCCTATGACCCCAACTATACAGGCAAGGACGAATTTTGCCCCTTCCCCGAACTGGTGGAAGGCATTTACACAGAACCCCAGCTTAACCATGTGCGTATGCTGTACGCAGAACTTGTGACCCTGTGCGACAAATACCTTGGTAAACTTATGGAGGCCATGCGCCGCCTTGGCCTTGAAGAAAACACCCTGTTTATGATGGTTTCCGACCACGGCGAACCCCTTGGTAATGCCGAACACGGTCACGGCCTTATGCGCAAAGAGCGCCCCTGGCCGTATCAGGAACTGGTGCATACCCCCCTTCTGCTGCGTTGCCCAGGCATTAAAGCCGGCCAAAAAATAGACGCCTTTGTGCAAAGCTGCGATATTGCGCCCACTGTGTGCGACTGGCTGGGCATTGGCGTACACCCGGACATGCAGGGAAAATCCCTTTTGCCTGTGTGCCGCGGTGAAACCCATACTGTGCATGAGTTTGCCATTGCCGGTTACCAGGGCTATTCCTGGGCCATTTATACAAAAGAATGGTCGTTTATCCACTGGGTAAAAAGTGAAAAAAATGATCTGGCCATGGGCAGTGAGTTTTACGGCTCCAGTGTAGACAGAAGTCACCTGGAAGCCATTGGTACAACCTCCCTTTTTGATACAGGCGATGCTATGATGAAACAGGCCTTATCCAATGACACAGAAGGCCGCTACAAAGACATGGCGTCTATAGACGGGGAAGCCCAATGGACATGCACCCCGGGCACAAAAGTGGAAGTGCCGGAAACAGACGAACTCTATTATACCCCTGACGATTTCCACCAACTTAACAATGTTATCAGCAAACACCCGGAAAAAGCCGCGGAGCTTTTTGCTCTGCTGCGCGATAAAATGGCGGCACTGCAAGCTTCGTAAAGATTTTTTCTTAACAGCTCCGCATTTTTTTGCTTGACGTTTTTCTCACATTGTGCCAATGTGCTTTTCACGGAGTTAATCATGCAATCTTTTTTTAGCGCCTCTTATTATTATAGCTACTTTGGTTCCCACAGGGTTCTGGGGTCTGCTATGGTGTGCGCTGAATAAGTAATAAAGTCAGTTGAGAAGCACAAAGCCGTCGACCTCAGGGTCGACGGCTTTTTTTGTTCCCAACTTGCTCTGATTACCCCAATACCCTTTCAACCTCTTACCCACACGGAGTACGGTTATGTGGCAAACTTACATCAGCACCATGGACACAGTTGTTTTAGTCGGCCTCGGCAGCCTCCTGCTTTCCTTTGGCCTTTCTTTTATCCAATGCGCCTGGAATATTATCCAGCATAAAAATGTGGAGGCAGCATGTTCTTCGAAATAGCCATACTTATCGGCTATGTGGCGCTTTTGCTCTGGCTTACGTCCAAAGGACGCGGGCATGATGTAACGTCTTCCGGACGTATGGGCTTTACCGTACAGGCCCTCGCTTATGTGGCAACCTATGTTTCCGCTGTGGCACTTGTGGGCTTTGGTGGCCTCGCATACGCCTACGGCCTGCAAATGCTGCTTGTCGCCGCCGGGAACGTCTGGCTTGGCACATGGGCAGTTTACCGCTTTTTAGCCTGGCCTACCAAAGAATGGCAGGTGCGCCTTAAAGCACGCACACCCGCCCAGCTTGTTGGCTTGGGTCACAAAAGCCCCATGCTCACACGCGCCCTGGCCCTCTTATTCGCCATATTCCTTGGCGTATACGCCTCCGCCGTAATCAAAGGCGCCGCCCTATTGCTCGTTAATATTGTCCCCCTGCCCGTCGAAACCCTCATCTGGGCCGTCGCCATTGTCGTTGGCCTTACCGTCACCGTGGGCGGCCTGCGCGGCGTCATGTTCACAGAAGCCCTCCAGGGCAGCATTATGCTTGTGGGTATCCTTATGCTGCTTGTGGCCGTTATGGAAGCCGTGGGCGGCCCCGTCCAGGGCGTTATGGATCTCGCCACCCTTGCCCCCACCAAACAGGCCAACCAGGGCTTTGTCGCCCTCTCCTCCGGTGAGGCCGGCCTCTTTGTGCTCTCCCTCGTTTGCGTCACCTCCCTCGCCGTCTGGGCCCAACCACAAATGATGCAACGTCACTTCTCCCTCGAAAGCAAAAAATACATGCGACGCGCTATGCCTATAGCCATGCTTGTTGTTACCATTGTCCTCGGCGGCGCCTACTTCCTGGCTTCCCTCGCACGACTTATCCTGCCGGAAGTCCAAAACCTGGACAATGTTATGCCTATATTAGTGGAAACCCTCCTCCCACGCTGGGGTATGGTGCTCTTTGTCCTGGCCATTGTCTCTGCCTCCATTTCCACCGCTACCGCCCTCTTCCATATCGCAGGCTCCGCCCTCTCCGAAGACCTGCCTAACCGCGCCACACACAGCCGCCTCTCCTGGGGCCTGGCTATCACCGTCTGCGTCATCGTAAGTGGCATCAGCGGACAAATGAAAGGCCAGTTTATCGCCCTGCTCTGCACCACCAGCTGGAGCATAGTGGGCGGCACAGTCCTCGTCGCTTACGTGGCCCTCGTGCGATTCAATATCCGTAACTCCCTCAGCGCATGGTGCAGCGTGATAGCCGGCTTTACAGGCACCATGGGCTGGTACCTTCTGGCCTACAACGGCACATCCCTCGTTACCCCCATTTTTGGCCCCACAGCCGCAGGCTTCCCCCCATTCTTTGTGGGACTGGCCCTCTCTATCACCGGCTTCCTTGTAGGTTACGCCCTCTCCCATTCCCGCGACGAACTGGAAGAAAAATTGGAGGAATTTGAAGACTTCATCGAAAATTCCCCCGTGCCCGCAACCGAAACCGCCCGGCAGTAAATACTGCGACTGGGGGGCTTCTCGCCCCCCAGACCCCCACCGGCAGGGGCAAGCGCCCCTGCACCGGCTATTGGCGAGCTATTACCAAGCCAGCGTATGCACAGGCATAGGCTGGGACAACACAACAGCTGGCTGGAAAATACCGCGGCCTCGCTTCTTTTTGCTTTTTTTGCCCTATGGGCAAAAAAAACAGAAAGAAGCGAGGCCGCACTTTGCCATTCCCGAAAAAATCTCGCAGGCTCGATTTT
>CAZJOG010000192.1:0-4720 GCA_964547565.1 uncultured Desulfovibrionaceae bacterium | reverse complement strand
TCAAGAGTACCACGCACAATGTGATAACGCACACCGGGAAGGTATTTTACGCGGCCGCCGCGGATCATCACCACCGAGTGTTCTTGCAGGTTGTGACCTTCGCCAGGGATATAGGCGGTCACTTCCATGCCATTGGTCAGGCGCACACGGGCAACCTTACGCAAGGCGGAGTTAGGCTTTTTAGGCGTGGTGGTATACACACGGGTGCAAACACCGCGGCGCTGGGGGCATTCCTGCAGGGCCGGGGTTTTTTTGCGTTTGACAACTTCCTCGCGTTCTTTGCGGATCAGTTGGTTAATGGTAGGCATATTTCCTCCGAGGAAAATGGGGCATGAAAAAAGAAATTTTTATGCAAAATAACAAACTTTGTCAAGGGAAAAAATTTGTACAGGAAATCTAAAACCACGGGGAAGTTCCCAAAAAACAGCTTTTATTCAGGGGCGGCTGCGTACACCACCTGATCGGGAATATACGCCTGAAGCAGGGTACCGGCAAGCGCCAAAAGCCGGTACTGGCCCAAAAGGTAGTCTGTTTCTTTTACCAGAGCTTCCACAGCCGCGGCGTATGCCTCCGCAGAGGCATCCAAAACATCCATAATACCACGCTGGCCCATTAAAAACTGTTCGTAATAACCAGCGCGGGCTTTTTTGCTGGCATCACGGGCTTTGGCGTATTCTGCCGCCTGATCTGCTGCGCGGTTTGTGCGGTCAAAACTTACGCGGATATCTTCCGCCAGTGTGTCCACAACTACCTGATAATCAGCCTGCGCCTTACGCACACGGGCAGAGGCCGCTTCTGTGCCTGCCCGTACTCGGCCTCCCTGATAAAAATCCCAGCTTACACGCACCTGCGCTTCTATGGAAAGATTATTATTTTTTCCACGCAGGGAATTTGTTTCATACGTGGGGCCAACATCCAAAATAACCTTGGGGGAAGCGCCACTTTGGGCGTATTCTTTTTCCGCCTGACAAAAACGGATATTAGCCTGCGCCGTCAGAACCCGTGGATTAGCCAAAAGAGCCGCTTCTTCCACTTGCCGCGGGCTTGTGTAAGGCATACTGGGTAAAGGCACGGGCAGCATAGTGTTGTCGCTATTTTCTGCAGAAGGGGCTGGCATTCCCACTACCCGGGTGTATGCGGCTAAAGCGGCTTCCAAACCAGATTCATGGGCAAGAAGCTCGGCCCGGGCACGCGCCAGCCGGCTTTCTACCTGGCTAACCTCCCCCACACTGGCAATCCCCTGCGTGTACCGGCTGCGAACAGTGGCGAGGGTTCTTTCATGCTCCCGCACATTGTCCTGGGATAAAGACACTATTTCCCGCCTGCGTAAAACATCCACATGGGCGCTTATAGCGTCAAACGCGATGGTGATGGCGCTGTCGTCCACCAGTGTATCTGCTGCCTGAAGGGAAGCTTCCGCCCCTTTAACAGAAGCAGCCGTAGCCCCGCCGTCGTACAAATTTTGGGAAAGCTTAAGGCCAGCACTGCCTGTAGCATGTAGGGTGTTTTGCTGTAATGTGGCGCGTGTAGTGCCTGTATCCGCTATTGCGGCACCTGCACCTGCCCATATGCCAATAGTGGGGTAATACGCGGCGTCAGCTTTGCGTACATCGTGTGTGGCAGCCGCGCGATTTTCCGTGGCGCTTAACACCTGGGGGTTATTCGCCAGCGCGGTACGGACGGAGGTTTCTACAGAAACAGGCGCCGCATGGACACCTGTACAACTTAACATAAAAAAAAGAGCAAAACATGGCGTAGGGAAAAATTTCATCATGGGAGTAGGGGGGGAAAGGTTTTATCCGGAAGAAGATACGTGAGAGCTCGCTATTTAAAACCTTTACAAGTATAAAACTTTCCCCATAAAAGTAAAGCCTTTTATGCAAAATGCACCCAGAGGCACCAGGATTTCCTTATTATTTTTAGTTTTTTTAATGGATATGTTCAAAAACAGCTTTGGCCGCTCTGCCGGCACTGCCTTTTGCGCCACAAAGCGCCCGCAGCATACTCAGTTTTTCTCTTGTACGGGCGATTTCTGCGGGGTTTTCCAGCCAGAGATTCAGGGCAGAAACAATCCCGGACGCAGTGGCTTTTTTTTGCAACAATTCCGGGAACACTTCTTCCCGCAAAATAAGGTTTGTCAGGCTTACATACTTTACCCCTACCAAAACCTGGGCAGCGGCGTAGGACAGGGGATTAACTTTATACGCCACCACAGTAGGTGTGCCACAAAGGCCGCTTTCCAGCGTGGCTGTGCCGGAAGCCGCCATAAGGCACTGGCAGGAATGGATAAAAGCGTAGCGGTTTTCTGGACTTTCTACGGTAAAAGGGGCATCCCCCTGCCAGAGGGAACGCAAATATTCTTCCGAAAGATGTGGGGCGCGGACAACATGGAATGTATACAAAGGGTTTTGTGCATGGAGAATGCCCGCCGCTTTGGAAAATTCCGGCAGCAGCCCTTCTGCTTCTTTTTTTCTGCTGCCTGGCATAAGGCCAATACGGGTGGGGATAACAGGCAATTTTTCCAAACTGGGATAATCCACCAGATCCACCAGAGGATTCCCCACATAGGTAAGATTTTTTACGCCTTTTTGCGCGTAATATTCCTGTTCAAAGGGCAAAATGGAAAGTATGCTCTGGCAGTATTTTTTGAGAAACCGCACCCTGTATGCCCGCCATGCCCAAACTTTAGGCGGGATAAAATAATGCACGGGAATATTAAGATGACGGCCCATACGCGCTATCTGAAAATTGTATTCCGCCGCGTCTATCAGCACAATGGCATCCGGTTTTTCTTCCTTTAGCCATGTGTATGTGCGGGAAAGCATTTTGACAATGCGGGGCAAAAATTGCACAACCTCTGTGATGCCCATGACGGATAAATCTTTAACATGGAACATATTTTCCATGCCTTGGGCGGCAAGGTGGTCGCCCCCCATACCTGTTGCCAGCACAGTGGCAAGACCCCTTTGCTCTGCTTCTTCTTTCAGGGCGGCTAAAAGCGTGGCTCCCTGTATATCACCAGAAAGCTCACCCGCGTTGATCCATATTTTCCAGGGCATACTCTATATCCTTAGATTCTTGCTATCCCACAGGCACAAGTTTTTCCGGCCTGAGTTTTGCGTACACAATATTGGCAACCACCCCAAGAGCCAGCGCTGCCACAAGACGCCAGAGCAAAAGCCCCCAAAGGCTTGCGCCTAAAAGCATCATCAGCAGGGTGTCTTCAATAAGGGCGTGGGCAACACCCATCATGGTCATGGAGCAGAAAATATCGTGCTTAGAAAGACGGCCTTCTCTGGCATTACGCAAAATCACCCCACTGCCATACAAAATACCCATACAAAAACCCACAATAAGGGTTGTGGCGGCTTCTGCGGAAATACCCAGCATACGCAAAAAAGGGTGCAGGACAATACCAAAATAATAGGTGATATTAAACTTGTCTATGCCTTTTTGTAAAAGCATAACAAGCCAGACTATAACAAAAATTTTGCCCAAATTGCCTATTTCCCGCAATGCCCAGGACGTAAGGTCTGTAGGGGCGCTTGTGGCTTCCATTAAAACATGGGCAGGCTCTGCAAAAAGGCCGGTTGCCATGCAGAAAAGATGGAACATAAAGCCGGCAAATGTTGCCACCCCAATGCGTATGGCAACCTGAAGCGGCATATTAACCCCTGCCTGACCAGCCACACGGGTTTCTAAAATAAGGCTGTGCGCCATAAGCAGCATAAGGCCAAATATTGTCACCTGCGCAACAGAAAGTGTGCCAAGCCCCGGCAAAAGTGTAAGAAACAGCAAAAGCGCGGTGTAAATATTCACCAGCATACCACCCGCCCAGGCCAGGCCCAGTTCAGGCGGCAAACCCACAAGAGCCATAATAGGCTTTAATGGCAAAGCCACATATTCTATGGCCCCAAATTCCATAAGAATTTTTACAAGTATCACCAAGGGAATAATAAAACGGAATAAATCCATGCAGATAATAACTGCATCCTTGGTGATTTGCCGGAACAGACTGTACACAGAGTGGAGGAGGCGCATAAAAACCCAGCTAATGGCAAAAGTTAAAACAAAAAAAATTTTATACTTTAAACAAATATTCCCTCAGCGCCTGGGGCCAGGGGCGGGGGTGAATGCCGGTCAATTCTGTAAAGTGTGTTGTGTCCAGCACAGAAAAAGACGGGCGGGTTGCTTTTTGGGGCCATTCGGCAGAGCGTATAGGCGCCACCTGATGGGAAATATTACGCAGGCTTATGGCTTCGCTTGCCAGTTCACACCAGCTTGCCTGCCCGGCGTTGGCAACATGGACGCGGCCGGTTGCGCCTGCTTTGGCAAGGGCCAGAGAATACGCCGCCAAATCCATGGTATAGGTGGGGGAACCCACCTGGTCGTGCACAACACGCACATCCCCTTTTTCTGCGGCGGCAAGTATAGAAGAAACAAAGTTTTTTCTGCCCGGACCAAAAAGCCAGGCCGTGCGTATAACACAAGTTTTTAAAGGGCTTTGCGTTGGCAAAAAAAGAAACGGGGCTTCGCCGGCAAGTTTGGATTTACCATACACACACAGGGGGTCTGTCGGGTCAGATTCCGTATAGGCCGCGTGTTTTTTGCCATTAAAGACAAAATCTGTGCTGTAATGGAAAAGATGGGTGGGGGTATTCTGGAGGGCGCGCACAAGAGTGGCGGGAAACGTGCGGTTGAGTTCGTTGGCTTTTTCCGG
>CAZJOG010000191.1:0-4810 GCA_964547565.1 uncultured Desulfovibrionaceae bacterium | reverse complement strand
GGGAAAACACCCTTCTCTGGCTTACCTCTGACCACGGCGAACCCCTTGGCAATGGCGAACATGGCCACGGTATTATGACCAAGTGCCGCCCCTGGCCGTATGAAGAATTGGTGCACATACCCCTTATTATCCGCGCGCCTGGTCTGCCTGCAGGTAAACGTATTAAAGCGTTTGTGCAGGATTGTGACTGCGCCCCCACCGTGCTGGAATGGCTGGGTATCCCTGTTCCCGCTAATATGCAGGGTAAAAGCCTTCTGCCGCTTTGCCGCGGGGAAGTGGAAAAAGTGCGCGAATTTGCTATTGCCGGTTACTACAACTTCTCCTGGTCTATTATCACGGAAGACTGGAGCTTTATCCACTGGCTGGATAAGCTGGAAGGCGAATCTGTGGGCGGGGCTTTAGGCAAAATGTACGCAGGCGAAAGCTCCATAGACGTTAATCCTGAAATGAGCGCCGCCATGGGCATGGATGTCAATACCCTTGTGGAATACCGCAAACAGCGTGCGCTTGACACAGAAAGCCAATGGACCTGTACCCCGGGTTCCAAAGTGGAAGTGCCCCAGGGCGATGAACTGTATGACCATAAAAAAGACCCCTTCCAACTGCACAATATTATAGATAAACACCCTGATGTGGCGGAAGACTTGTTGCGTAAATTACGCTTATTTATGAGCGACTTGCGCGCTTCCTAATCTTTTATCCCTTGCATAACATCCCCGGCTTGTGTATTATAGAACAAGCCGGGGAACAATGCACCCATAACACTCCAGTAACCTTCACCGCGTATCTTTTTGGCGCGCCGCCCATGGAGTTTATATGCAAGAATTAGGACTAGCACCTTTCCCGTTCAGTTTTATTGTTTCGCTCATGTGGGTAGCCATATTTCTTTTGCTGGGTATTTTGTTACGCAGCTGGATCCCACTTTGCCGCAAATACCTGATACCTGCATGTATGGTGGGTGGGCTTGTGGCTTTTTTGTTTATGAACTTCGTGCCGCAGGAATGGCTGGGTTTTATGAAGCCAGACACCAAGGACATGGAAGTTTTTGTGTACCACCTTTTTAATATTTCCTTTGTGTGTTTTGGTCTTTCTGGCCTTGGCACGGGTGGCAGCAATTCCACGAAAAAAATCCTGCGAAACTCCGTGTGGATGGCAGTGGCCAATACCGCAAACTCCCGTATCCAGACAGCTATTGTGGTTATTGTTATTGCCCTGTACAATCTGGTTGTGGGGACAGACCTTCTGGAAAGTGCCGGTTTTCTGGCTATCCAGGGTTTTGTGGCAGGCCCGGGCGCAGCCCTTGCGTCGGGTGCTGTGTTTGAACAGGCAGGGTGGGGTGGTATGATGAGCCTTGGCCTTGCGTTTGCGGCCATGGGCTATGTTTTTTCCATTCTGGTGGGTGTGCCGTGCGCCAATTATGTGATGCGCCGCACAGGGGTTATCCGCAAAGGGGAAGCTGTTCCCCATGACGAGCAGTATGGTGTGTACACAGAAGGTAAGGAACCCCCGGCAGGGACTTTACGTTTTATGTCTTCCAATGTGGATACCATGACGTACCAGATGTGCCTTATCCTTTTATCTTACGGTGTTGCATACTTAGTGTGTATGATGATACGCGCAACAGGTTTTTTTGGGCCCCAGGGCATGGGTATGCTGTGGAGCCTTTTTAACGCGCTTATTTGTTTGCCCATTGGCCTGTGTATCCGTTCGGTTTTAAACCGTACACCAGCGGGGCATTTATTTGACCAGGGCTGTCACCAGCGCCTTTTGAACATTGTGATTGACCTTATGGCCCTTGCCGCGCTTGCCGGTATTTCCATACATGTACTGCGCGAATGGTGGGTTGCCATGATTTTGGTTTCCATTGTGCTGAGTATAACAACCGTATTACTTTTCTGGTTTATGTGCCGCAAGCAAAAGGAATACGCCGGGGAACGTTTTCTTGTTCTCGTAGGCACTGCCACTGGCACTATCACAACAGGTCTTGTGCTTGTGCGTATGCTTGACCCGCAGCTCAAAAACCCTGTCCCTATTGAAATAGCCATTATGTCTATCCCAAGCCTTCTTCTTTCCATTCCCATTATGCCTATTGCCATGCCATACACATACGCGCAGGTTTTTGGCACAGGCACATACTGGGCCATTATCCTTGTTAACCTTGTGCTTGGGCCTCTTTTCCTTGTTATCAGTATGCTGCCATTCTGGGGTATTTTTGATAAAAAGGCCAAGTTTTAATCTACGCTCTGTATCTGTAAGGGGTAAGGCCCCTTACAGGCAAATGCACACATGAGGAGGAGCACGACAAGCACACTGGCTGATATGGGCACAGTTTTTTGACAAAACAGCGTCAGAGTAAAGGAGCTTCTATGCAAGAATTAGGTTTAGCCCCTTTTCCCTTCAGCTTTATTGTTTCCCTTATGTGGGTGGCGATATTTATGCTGGTAGGCATAGCGTTACGTGGCCTTATCCCATTTTGTCGTAAGTACCTTATCCCTTCCTGTATGGTAGGTGGCCTTGTTGCTTTTTTCTTTATGAATTTTCTGCCTCTTGACTGGCTGGACTTTATGCGGCCTAACACAAGAGATATGGAAGTTTTTGTTTTCCACCTTTTTAACCTTTCTTTTGTTTGTTTTGGCCTTTCCGGTTTTGGCTCCAACCCTGCCAATACGCCCAAGTCCATTGTGAAGGGTGCGGCATGGCTCAGTTTTAACAACGGTGTAGTGAATGCGTTGCAGTCCTATGTGGCTATTGGCATTATTCTTGTGTACAACATTGTTATGGGTACCCAGCTTCTGGAGTCTGCCGGTAACATAGCCAGCCAGGGCTTTATTGCAGGACCCGGTGCCGCCATGGCCATGGGTGCTGTGTTTGAACAGGCTGGCTGGGCAAATATGATTAGCCTGGGTCTTGCGTTTTCCGCATCCGGCTACCTTTTTTCCATTATACTGGGTGTGCCTGCTGCCAACTTTGTTATGCGTAAGCTTGGTGTTGTAAAGGCTGGTCATATACCGGAAGACGAACAATACGGTATTTACAAGCCCGGTAAGGAAGAATCTGCCGGCCTTTTGCGGTTTATGTCTTCCAACGTAGACTCCATGACTTTCCAGATTTGTCTTATTTTACTGACCTACGGCCTTGCGTACGGTGTTGTTATGCTTGTACGCGCCACAGGCATTTTTGGCCCGCAGGGTATGGGTATTCTCTGGAGTTTTCTGGCTTTCCTTTTTTGTATGCCTGTAGGTCTTATTATGCGCAGCATACTCAACCGTACTCCTGCGGGGCACTTGTTTGATACAGGCTGCCATACCCGCCTTTTGGGTATTATTATTGACCTTATGGCACTTTCTGCCCTTGCTGGTATTTCCATGAATGTGCTTAAGGAATGGTGGGTTTTATTTATTCTGCTTTCCATTGGCATGGGCTTAGTCAGCATTATCTACCTGTGGTATCGCTGCCGCTATTTGACCGAATACGCTGGCGAGCGTTTCCTTGTGCTTGTGGGTACTACCCTTGGCACTATCACCACCGGCCTTGTGCTTATGCGTATGCTGGACCCCCAGTTTGAAAGCCCCGTGCCTTTTGAAATTGGCCTTAATGGTATGGTCGGCATGATTGTTTCATTGCCGCTTATGCCTTTTACCCAACCCTTGGCGTATGGACAGGTTTTCCACAGAGGAGGAGTGGAAATGCCTCTTATTGCCCTTACCATTGGATTTGTTCTTTACCTGGTTCTGCTGGCACTCCCATTCTGGAAGATGACAGATAAGGTGCCAAAGTTCTGACAGGTGAGCAGTGGCAAAGCCATGCCTATTCCCTCTGCCGGCAGGTTGCTGACTTTGTCAACAACCTGTGGCAGTGGCCCTTGCCGCTGCCGCCAATCGGATGATGCCCCGCAGGCATTTTTCCTCTCTACGACTAGCCTGCCCCATTGCTTTACTCACGATTTTTTAATCTTGGAGTTGATATGCAAGAGTTAGGATTAGCCCCTTTTCCATTTGGTTTTATTGTATCCCTGATGTGGGTTGCCATTTTTATGTTGCTGGGTATTCTGCTGCGCAGTTTTATCCCTTTTTGCCGCAAATACCTTGTGCCTTCCTGCATGGTGGGAGGTATTCTTGCCTTTTTATTCATGAACTTTGTCCCACTCGATTTTCTTGGCTTTATGCAGCCAAATGGCAAAGATATGGAAACACTGGTTTACCACATGTTTAACCTTTCTTTTGTGTGCTTTGGCCTTTCCGGATTTGGCTCTGGCACAAGCGCAACCCCCTGGAGTATTATAAAAACAGCCACATGGCTTGGTGGCGCTACCGCCGTTGTGGGCGGCGCACAGGTGCTTATTGGCGCCGGTATTATAGGCGGCTACAATATGGCCTTTGGTACCTCCCTTCTGGAAAGTGCCTCCTACCTTGGCAGCCAGGGTTTTGTGGCTGGTCCTGGTGCAGCCATGTCTGCTGGTGCTGTTTTTGAACAGGCCGGTCATACAGGTATGATGAGCCTTGGCCTTGCTTTTGCCGCTATGGGGTATGTGTTTTCTATTATCTGCGGCGTGCCTGCGGCAAACTATGTTCTGCGTAAAACCGGCCGTATTACGGCTGGTCAGGTGCCGGATGATGAACAGTACGGCATCTATAAACCCGGTGATGAAATTAGCGCCGGCAAGCTGCGTTTTATGTCCTCCAATGTGGATTCCATGACCTACCAGATGTGCCTTATCCTGCTTACCTATGGCCTGGCCTTTATGGTGGTTATGCTTATCCGTAAAACCGGCCTTCTTGGCCCCCAGGGGATGGGTATCCTCGGGAGTATG
>CAZJOG010000190.1:0-4999 GCA_964547565.1 uncultured Desulfovibrionaceae bacterium | reverse complement strand
TTCTTCCTCCTGGAGGTCCAGATGGCCAAGGCAAACCAAAAACAATCTCCCAACCCTGATACCGCCGCAGGTGCAGAAGCACTAAAACAAAAATTGGTGCTGACAGGCGCGGATATTATGACCATTGGGGAAAGCGCCGAAATTATTGTGGGCGGCAAAAACTATAACACCGCCCGTATCCATGAGGTGCCGGGTGTGCAAACCCCGCAGTTTCGTGCCATTTCTTCCATTTGTTTCCACAAAGTGCTGGACGAAACAAAGGTAAACGCCGCTTTAACGCGTTCGCTTGTTGACAAAGAATACAGCCGTATTGACTGGAATGACCCGGAAATAAACCGCGACGGTGAGTTTTTACAAAAACTGGCGCGGAATCTGGGCAAGGAAATCCGCACGGCTTCCGCCAATGAACCTGCCGCCACCTGCATTAAATTACGCACTTTTGTGAACAATGTGGTGGATGGTTTTGCCACTTCGCAGGAAGAAATTGACCAGTTGCGTAAACGCTCTGTGCTTGTGCAGGCGGCCATTCTTTCTGTGGAAATGCCCAAAGAAGTGGATGCGGCCGTGCGCGAAGCATACGCCGCCATATGCAAAGAAGCAGGTGAAGGCGATGTGCCCGTAGCCGTGCGTTCCTCTGCCGCAGGGGAAGACTCCCGCAAAAAAGCCTTTGCCGGCCTGCAGGATACCTACCTGAATATGGTGGGGGCAGACCGCGTTGTCCAGGCGTATCACTGGGACTGCGCCTCTGCGTATAACCTGCGCTCCATGACCTACAGACGTGAAGCCATACGCGATGGCATTACCCGCGCGGAAGCAACAGGTGATGAAAGCCTGGCCCTTGCCGCCAAACAGGAATGGGCTATAGAAAATACCTCCCTTTCCGTGTGTATTATGCGTATGATTAACCCCGTTATTTCCGGCACTGCTTTTAGCGCGGACACAGCCAGCGGCTGCCGCGGCACAACCCGCAAGGAACTGGTAAGTATTGACGCCAGTTATGGCCTTGGGGAAGCGGTTGTAGGCGGTATGGTAACACCGGATAAATTTTATGTTTTCCAGCGTGATGACGGCGCAGAAGTGGTTATCCGCACCCTGGGCAATAAAGATATCAAAATTGTGTACGACGAAAAGGGCGGCACCAAAAAAGTAAAAGTTTCCGAACAGGAAATGTTCAAGTGGTCGCTTTCTATCCCGCAAGCCGAACAGGTGGCCCGCTCTGTGCGCATTATCAGCAAAGCCTACGACGGCATGATTATGGACACAGAATTTTGTGTAGACGCCAAAGAACAACTCTGGTTTGTGCAGGCCAGACCGGAAACCCGCTGGAATGAAGAATTTGAACTGCACCCAGATACTATTTTTATGCGCCGCATGGAAGTGGATGAACGCGCCGCCCAAAATGCGGAAGTTCTGCTGGAAGGCAATGGCGCCTCCCGCGGTGCAGGCCAGGGGACTGTAAAATTTTTGCGCTCCGCGCTTGAACTCAATAAGGTGCAAAAAGGCGATGTTCTTGCCGCAGAACGCACAGACCCTGATATGGTGCCTGGCATGCGTGTGGCATCCGCCATTATGGCAGACGTAGGGGGCGATACCAGCCACGCCGCCATTACCTCCCGCGAACTGGGTATCCCCGCGGTTATTGGTATTGGCAGAAGCGAAGCCCTGCGTGCCCTTAACGGCGTGGAAGTTACGGTTGACGGTACAGCCGGTAAAGTCTACCGCGGCCTTTTGCCCCTGCATGATGTTGGCGGCGAAATGGATCTTTCCAAACTGCCCACCACCCGCACCCACGTTGGCCTTGTGCTGGCAGATGTTAACCAGGCACTTTTCCTTTCCCGCCTGCGCCATGTGCCAGACTTTGAAGTGGGGCTTTTACGTGCGGAATTTATGCTGGGTAATGTGGGCGTTCACCCCAAGGCTTTGGAATCCTTTGATAATGGAACCCTCAAGGCCCGTGTGGATGAAAAACTGGCGGAAATGGAACGCACCCTCACCAAAACCGTGCAGGAACAACTTGCCGCCGGCCTTGTCTCCCTTGATATAAAACTGCGCGACCATGTGGGTTTTATCACCGGCCTTAATGACGAAATTTTGGCCCTTATCGGTAAAGAACCCCACGGCACAGAAGAAGTGTTAGCCCAGCAACGCGCCCTGCGTGAACTGGAACATAAACGCGAAGAATACGCAGAACGCGCCCTGCGCCATCAGGATACCCTGCGTACCTCCATTGATCTTGCCACCCATGTGCGTATTATCTTTGGGTATGAAGATGAACTGGCCCTGCTTACCGGGTATGAACCGGAAGTTGCCGTGCGCCGCGAAGCTATTGAAAAAGAAATAGCCGCCCACGTTGCCAAAGTGCACCAAAGTGAAGAACTTGCCGCATCTTTCCGCCGTATTGGGGAACTTAGACGCGAAGTTGGCCTTAAATCCGGCATTATCAAAGAAATGGACGCCCTGCGGGAAGTGCCCGGAAAAATTGATGATATGATCCGCTCCCGCGGTTTCCGCAATGGTAAGGAACATTATATCCAAACCCTTGCACAGGGTCTTGCCCTCTTTGCTATGGCCTTCTATGGTAAACCTATTGTCTACCGCACAACAGACTTTAAATCCAATGAATACCGTAACCTTTTGGGCGGTAACCTGTTTGAATCTATAGAAGATAACCCCATGCTTGGCTACCGCGGTGTTTCCCGCAATATCCACGACTGGGAAATTGAGGCCTTTAAGCTTGCCCGTGGCGTATACGGCGGCAGTAACCTTATGATGATGCTGCCCTTTGTGCGCACCATTGAAGAAGCACGCTCCATGCGCCTGTATCTGGAAACAGTACACAAACTCAAAAGCGGCGAAGACGGCCTTAAACTTATCCAAATGTCGGAATTGCCCTCCAACGCTATTCTGGCCCGCCAGTTTATCCAGGAATTTGACGGATTCTCCATTGGTTCTAACGACATGACCCAAATGGTTCTCGCCACAGACCGTGATAACGCCAGCCTCTCCCACATTTACGACGAGGAAGACCCCGCCGTTGTCTGGGCTCTGCTTACCACCATCTTTACTGGCCAAAAATACGCCAAAAAAGTGGGCTTCTGCGGTCAGGGTGTTTCTAACAGTGTTATCCTGCGCGGTCTTGTGGCTATTGCCGGCATTTCCTCTGCCTCTGTTGTGCCGGATACCTACTACCAAACCAAGTTTGACATAGCCAAAGTGGAAGCGGAAAATATCCCCGCTTCCGGCCTTGGCGCCTGGCTTTCCAAACAACACTACAATAAACTTGCCAAGGTTATGGAAGCCCACGGCTATTCCCATATCCTCAAAAAATACAGCACTGGCGCAGAATTAAAAGAATGGTACGAAGGGGAATCTATCCGCCTGCACGAAAACCTGCGTAAAGGCCTTGGTACACCCAAAGAACCAGAACTCAGGCAAGAGGTGGCCACCTTCCGCGCTACCTTCCATAAACCCGCCATTTACGCCGCCTGGCCCTGGGAAGAAACCGTGCTCGATGCCCTGCACCAGGCCGGGTTTAACAATTACGAAGAACAGGCAGCCGCCCTCGTTGTCCAACGTAAAGCACTTGGCTACGAATAACCTACTGCTTAAGGAGAAATACTGATGGATTTCCTTGAAATTGTTCACACACGCCGCAGTATCCGTAAGTTCACCGAAGAAAAAGTAAGCGAACAGGACATCAGCACCATGCTCCACGCTGCCATGGTGTCCCCTACTGCTGCCAATAGCCAGAGCTGGCGCTTTATTGTCATAGATGACCGCGCTATCCTTGACGATATGCCCAAACTCTCCCCCTATACAACACCCGCTGTGGGCGCCCCCCTTGCGATACTCGTCTGCGGCGATACAACCGCCGGCCGCGTACCCCAATATTGGCCGCAAGACGGCGCTGCCGCTATCCAAACCATGATGCTGACCGCCCGTAGCCTGGGCCTTGGCACGGTTTGGTGCGGTCTTTACCCAAACGAAGAACGCGAACAGGCCTTTATTAAAGCGTTTGGCCTCCCGGGCCATATATTGCCCCTTGGACTGGTGGTCATAGGCCACCCCGCACAGCCCTTTAGCTACGAAGACAGATACGACGAAACGAAGGTGCATAGAAATCATTGGTAGAGGGAGGGGTTTTTCCCTTTTCCAAAAAAACTTTTTATTTACGCCCCTTGAATCAACAATTTGTTGATTCAGGGGGCGTAGTTATTTAATGTCAAAAAGGACTTTTCAGACACAAGTTTTATACTTATAGTATACTCTGGGTTAAAAAAATAAAAAAGCCTTCTTCATCGTGGTGGAGGCAGTATGTAAAAAAGGAGCATTCCATGAAAGTAGTAGCGTTTAACGGCAGCCCGCGCAAAGGTGGCAATACATCCCATGCTATACAAACATTTTTTAAGCCCTTGCAGGAGGAAGGTATAGAATGCCAGGAAGTGCAGGTAGGTGGTGTGCTTTTGCATGGTTGTTCTGCCTGTATGGCTTGCCGCAAAACGGGTCTTTGCCGTTTTACGGATGACCCATTAAATGACTGGGTAGCTATGATGCGTGAGGCAGATGGTATTGTGCTTGCCTCTCCCACATATTATGCAAACCTGACAAGTGAGATGAAGGCGCTTATAGACCGCGCTGGTTTTTCTTCCAAGCTTAATGGTGGGTTATACCGCAAAGTGGGTGCGCCGATAGTGGTGTGCCGCCGTGGGGGTGCCATGCAAACCTATAATGCGCTTATGTCTTTTTTTGGCATTAACAATATGGTTGTTCCCATGAGCAGTTATTGGAATTTGAATATAGGCATGAACCCTGGTGATGTGGATAGTGATGCAGAGGGTGTGGAAACCATGGCTAATCTTGGTAAAAATATGGCATGGTTATTAAAGAAACTACATGCTTAATTAAACGTTCCCGAAATATTCGAGCCTGCGAGAATATTTCGGGAATGGCAAAGTATGGCCTCGCCACTTTTTTGTCTGCGGATGGGTTGTGTATAACC
>CAZJOG010000189.1:0-5046 GCA_964547565.1 uncultured Desulfovibrionaceae bacterium | reverse complement strand
ATAAGATTCTCCCCCAGGCACGTGCTGCAAGTCCGGATTTCTCCGATTTACTTTTTATGCCTGGGCAACCCATGCAAATTGAATCGTCCGGGAAGTTATTTACTTTAGAGACAAGGCCAGCTCTTGGTACACTTTCGTCCTACCATACAGCTTTTTTGGCCGCCCAGCTTTGTTCTACGCGGCAAGACGCAACTGCTGCTCTTCTTCAGGCTGGCAGCATTGACCTGGCGTACAGACATTCCACCGGGATACGTTTCCGGGTTAATGTTTTTCGCCGTTTAGGGGGCGTTGGGATTGTCATGCGGCAACTTCCACGCGATATACCGGATATTGAATCGCTCCATCTACCCTCTGTTTTTACAGACATAGCTATGGCCCGGGCCGGTCTTGCACTTGTCACAGGCCCCACAGGCAGTGGTAAAACAACTTCCCTTGCCGCTGCATTAAGGCATGTTGCGTATACGCGGCCTGTCCATGTTGTCACTCTGGAAGACCCTATTGAATTTGTGTACCCTACATACAAAGATATACGCAAAGATATACGGGAAAAAAATGAAGGCCCGCTTCCCCTTGCCAGCTTCAGCCAGCGGGAATTAGGTTCAGATTTTTTCCACTTTGCGCAAGGCTTGCGTGCCGCTTTACGTCAGGCGCCCAAAATTATTCTTGTGGGAGAAATACGGGACAGGGAAACTATGGAAATTGCCCTGCAGGCGGCAGAAACCGGCCACCTTGTTATGGGTACCCTGCATACATCCGGCGCGGGAGAAACTATTAACCGCATTATAGGCATGTTTGACCCCCAGGAGGAAGGCCTGGTACGCCAGCGTCTTGCCAGTGCCCTGCAGTTTGTGGTAAGCCAGCGCCTGTTAGCTTCCACAACAGGCGGCCGTGTGGCTGCTTTTGAAATTATGCGTTCCACTTTACGCGTACGGGAAATTATTCTGGAAAAAGAAAAACCGGACCGCACATTCTCCCAGGTTTTGCAGGACGGAAAACCCAATAAAATGATTTTTTTTGATGATTATATAGCGGATCTTTTTGTGGAAGGAAAAATTACAGAAGAAACCGCGCGTTTTGCAGCAACAGAACAGGCCCGTATGACCCAGCTTCTGGATAAAATACGCAATGAACGCGGCCTTAATACCCGCGAAACTCTTTGTTTGGTAGATCCGGAGGAGGACGATGACGATGACGACGCCTGATAGGCCTGATACGCCTAGTACGCCTGATACGCCTGATACGCCTGATACGCCTGATACACTTTTCCTTCGTGTGCCAACTACCGTGCAACCCCTTAATGATACAGCCGAACTTGTCACAACCAAAAGCGCATGTGCGCTTATATTGCCGCAAGATGCCCATTGGGCGCCGCACGCTATCGCGTGGGCACATAAAAAAAACCTTGCGATACACCATATAAAACCAGAAAATGTACAGCAATTACAATCGCTTTCTCCAAGCGCCCTTGTGCTGGATTCCGCGCACTTTGCGGCCTTGCGTTCCCTTTTGGCAGATCTTGGGGCAGAAAGGCTCGCGTGTATGGTGGTGTGTGTGGCAGAAGGCAAAACAGCAGACCCCACAGGGATAAATGCGTTTATTCTGGGGGCTAATGCTTTATTAAACAGCCAGCAAATGGACAGCGCAGCTTTAGACACTGTATGGACAGACTGGCAAAACATGCGGACAGTGCTTGGGCTTAACACCCAGGTATAACGGGCACTTATGAGCTATTTAAAAATACTCAACTTTACCCGCGAGCCATTCTCCAATTCTCCTGACCCGCAAAGTTATTACCCCACAGGTATGCATAACCTGTGCCTGCATCGGCTGGAAATTGCCATACAACTCAAACGCGGCCTCAATGTTGTGCTGGGGGAAGTGGGTACAGGTAAAAGCACCCTTATGCGTACACTCCTGCAAATGCTGAATGAACAGGAGAATTTGCTTACCTATGTTATTCTTGATCCAAACTTCCCGGATGAAATGACATTTATACGGCATTTGCACACACTTTTAGATCTTCCGCCATGGGATAGCACATCAACAGATTCGCGCAGTTATATTGAAGAAGTGCAGGCCGCTACATTTAATCTGGCCATCCGCCAGGGAAAAACACTTGTGCTTCTTATAGATGAAGCCCAAAAATTGCAGCCTGCCTGCCTGGAAGTATTACGCACCCTGCTCAATTTTGAAACAAATACGGAAAAACTGTTCCAGATAGTGCTTTTTGGTCAGTTGGAAATGCTGGACACTCTGGCCGCCATGCCCAATTTTAAAGACAGGGTGAATGAATTTATCCGCATACAACCCCTTTCTTTTCGTGAAACAGCGGGTCTTATCCGCTACAGGCTACGCAAAGCCGGCGGCCCCAAAGCGGAAAAACTGTTCACCCTGCCTGCCCTGTATGCCATACACCGCATAAGTTACGGCAGGCCACGCCGCATTATGCACCTATGCCACCGTTTTTTATTAACCCTTGTTATCCAGAATAAACCGCGCGTTACCTGGGGCGCGGTCCGGGCGGAAAAAAAACGTATGGATATTTTGGGCGATGCCTCCCCCATGGCCAAATTAAAACCCCAAAGGTCCTACAAAGGTATAGTTGCCCTGGTTGTGTGTGTGCTACTGCTGGTAACAGGCATCACCCTTGCGCCGGAAATCCCGGTTCTGCATGGGATGTTAAACGCCAAAGGCTGGATACGCACAGAAAACACCCAGCCGCAGCCCGGCATAACCGCCCAGCCGGAAACAGAAAAACCAGCCACCCCACCTGAGACAGGGGTAAAAACCACCCTCCAGCGTTTAAATACTGCCCAAAACCCCGAATCTGTGCAGGAAGCAGGGCCGGAAAAAACCGCTCTTTCTTCCGCACCTGCCACCACCGGGGATGAAAAAAACCCAAACACCACCCCGCCAGATCAGCCAGAAATACCTCTGCTGGGGGTATACCAGCTCAACAAGGGGGAAAGTCTTACCCGCGTGGTAATGGCATTTTATGGCACCCTCCAGCCAGTCTTACCCACAGTTATGAAAGCCAACCCGCAAATAAAAGACGCCAACAGGGTTCCATCCGGCACAAGTATCAATCTGCCTGCCATCCCCAAGGCCCTGCCAGAGCGTTACACCCAGCAGTTTTTCCTTAACTGCGGCAATTTTGATACACCACAGGATACCTATGCTGCGTATGGCAAAATACGCCGCACAAACCCTAATGTGCTTATTGTTCCCTATGCGTTTTCCCAATATATTGCGTTTAAAATAATAGACCCCCGTATCTTTTCTGATACGCTGTCTGCAGAAAAGGCACGGGCGGCACTACCGGCAGAGCTCAGCTGTTATGTTGACCGCTTTAACCCCACGGATGTTGTGTTCAGATTAATGCCGGATGAATGATATTCTAGACCAAAGGCTTGACATATACGGTATACGACTCATCTGTTATACAACACCTTAAACATTATACCCTCAGCATTGAGCCTTTTATCTGTTTTTCTATACCGCATGGCACGCTCTCTATACATAACAAAAAATATATGTTGATGTGTAGAGTATACAGGAAAGGTACGATACAGAAAAAAGTATCAGGTACAATGCAAACAGCAGGCAATACCATGGAACAGAAAAAAAAGATTGTCACAAGGCCGACAGCCAGGCTTGCCCTGTGCTGCCTCTCTATGGTTTTTTTTCTTTGTATGTTTTCCTTTCAGGCCCTTGCCGCAACAGGGAGTAGTACCATGCCGCCACTTAGCCCTGATGAAGCCAGGATTATTTTGGAAAAAGGCACAGAAGCCCCTTTTTCCGGTGAACTGTTAGACAACAAAGCCGCCGGCACCTATGTTTGCAGACAGTGCGGTGCGGCTTTATACCGCTCGGCCAGTAAGTTTGACTCCGGCTGTGGCTGGCCAAGTTTTGATGATGCCATAGCAGACGCTGTTCTCTCCATACCAGACCCTGACGGTGTGCGGACAGAAATACGCTGCACAAACTGTGGCGCCCACCTGGGCCATGTTTTTACGGGAGAAAAATTTACCGCTAAAGACACACGCCACTGCGTTAATTCCATTTCCATGCGTTTTATCCCTGAGGGTGATCCTTTACCGGCGCCGGCAGGGCCAAAACAGGCTGCCTTTTTTGCAGGTGGCTGTTTTTGGGGTATAGAAAATGAATTTAGCAAACTTCCGGGTGTATTGGATGTTATTTCCGGCTATTCGGGCGGGGAAAATGACCCACCCTTAACAGAAAAAGAACTGGCTGATGTGTGGGGCGGCTTCCACCCCTCCCCAAACCCTGTCACCTATGAGCTGGTTAGCTCTGGGAAGGGCGGATACGCAGAAGTTGTGATGGTGGTGTATAACGCGGGTATTATTTCGTATGAAACACTGGCACGCCTGTTTTTTGAGATACATGATCCCACCCAGATGAACAGGCAGGGCCCGGACATTGGTATACAGTACCGCAGCGCCATTTTTTACACAAGCCAGGAGCAAAAAACTATTGCGGAAAAGCTGATTGGTCTTTTAGGGCAGAATGGCTATAATGTGGTCACACAACTGCGCCCGGCCAGTGCCTTTTTTGCCGCAGAAGACTACCACCAGGACTATGTGGCAAGAACCGGCAGAGGTGCATGCCACAGACCTGTCAAGCGCTTTGATATAAAGAAATAAAGCATTTTCCCATGTATTAAAAACACCCAATTTTTTTGGGTTATTTTTCCCCAATCAGCCAGGGTGGTTTAGACTGATTGGGGAAATTTTGCCTCCTTGCTTAATGAGAAAGTTGTTTATGTGAACAGGCATATATTTCTGTTTTGTGGCTACCATGTGTCTGCGCAGCAGCAGTTAGTTTCTCACCTTTTATTTTTACGGGAAAACAGGGCGGGAAACCCCATACACACAAAAGCAGACCTGCTCCCCATTATTTTGCATAATGGGGCCATTTAACACTGCATTGTGAACACAATCAAAATACTATGGCCTGACCACAAATGTTTTTTGCGATTCTTCAAAAAAAACTTTTTGCTGTTTTTTTCGTATTGTAGGTCTGCCC
>CAZJOG010000188.1:0-5048 GCA_964547565.1 uncultured Desulfovibrionaceae bacterium | reverse complement strand
CATACACACTGGCTAATGGGGCAAGTGTTGCGCCTTTTGTTGGGCTGGAATATTACACCGCCCGCCAGCAAGCCTACACAGAAACAGGGGCAGCAAGCCTCACCCGCGCCTTTAAAGCCACAACCTACACGTCTGTTCTTACACCCATAGGGCTAACCTTGTCCTACCCTTTTACACTGGACAACCTTACCCTTACCCCCACCCTTTCTTTAGCCTATGCCCGCGAATGGGGGGATACAACAGCCAGCATACGCGCCCGCTTTAATGGCGGTTCCATCTGGTGGAACACCCAGGGCATAAAACCCGGGCGGGACGCTTTTCTCCTTAAAACCGGCCTGCGTGCCAATATAGGCCACAATACGGAAATAGGTTTTGATTACACCCTGGATTTACGCAAAAAATACACAGACCATAAAGGCAGCTTTTTTGTTGGGGTAAGGTTTTAGAGCAGACATAAAAACAACCCCGCCCCTGCCTGCCAAAATACGCAGACAGGGGCGGGGTCTTTTTTTAACCTTCTTGTATTCTTTTGCTTTTTTGTGACGCGCGTCACAGTTTTATCCCTCCTTCTCCCCTATGCTTCAGGCAACAAAGGGCGGCATTTAAACATACTGCCCCGACCATGCCCGACCATGCACAACATGCAACCCAGGAGCTTTCCCATGTATTGCAACCAATGTGAACAAACAGCCAAAGGCACAGCCTGCACTGTACGCGGTGTTTGTGGCAAACAAGATAACACGGCCAGACTTCAGGATACCCTTATCCACATGCTGCGTAAGCTTTCAGGCTCTGCCCTGCGTGCCCGCAGTAAAGGTATTGTGGACGATGAAGTGGATACTTTTACCGCCCATGCCCTTTTTTCCACCCTCACCAATGTAAATTTTGACGATGCCAGCCTCACCGCGCTTATTGAAAAAGCTATTCTTCTGCGCAAACAACTTGCCCAAAAATTAGGCTGCAAGCCGGATATGTGCCCGGAAGCTATTTCCAACACCTTGGAAAAACTAAAAGAAGAAGCCCCGTCTGTTGACGCCCTGAGCCCAGACCCCGACATCTGCTCCGCCATGCAAATTTTGCTTTTTGGCCTTAAAGGTGTTGCCGCTTACACAGACCACGCGCGTATTCTGGGCAAACGCGACCCGGAACTTTTTGCGTTTATCCACAAGGCCCTTGCCACTGGTATGCCAGACCCCAAATGCACAGAGCCCCTTACCATACCCAGCCTTGACCGCTGGCTGGAGCTTATTTTGGAATGCGGCAAAGCCAATGTGCGCGCCATGGAATTACTGGACGCGGGCAACACGGAAAGCTTTGGTCACCCCACCCCTACTTCTGTTTCTCTTGGCCAGAAAAAAGGCAAGGCTATTCTTGTTTCCGGTCACGACCTTTTAGATTTAAAAAATCTTCTGGAAGCCACCAAAAACACCGGCATTAACATATACACCCACGGGGAAATGCTGCCAGCCCACGCCTACCCTGTTTTGCACGCTTACCCGCATCTTGCCGGGCATTATGGTACAGCCTGGCAAAACCAGCAAAAAGAAATACCCGCCTTCCCTGGCCCTGTTCTTTTTACCACCAACTGTATACAAGACCCCAAAGACTATGCGGACAAAATTTTTACCACAGGCGCTGTCCAGTGGCCGGGCATACCCCACTGCGAAAACGGCAATTTTGCCCCTGTGATTGAAAAAGCGCTGGCTATGCCCGGCTTTGCAGCGGAAAATACGGCAAAATCCGTTCTTACAGGTTTTGGGCGTAAAACCCTGGCAGATGCTGCCCCGGCTGTTCTAAACGCCGTAAAAGCCGGCAAAATCCGCCATATTTTCCTTGTGGGTGGGTGCGACGGCGCAAAACCCGGCCGCAATTACTACACAGAGTTTGTGGAAAAAACCCCGGCAGATACCCTTGTGCTTACCCTTGCCTGCGGGAAATTCCGCTTTTTTGATAAAGACCTGGGCCAGATTGGCGACTTCCCCCGTTTGATGGACGTGGGCCAGTGCAACGATGCCTACACGGCTGTGCAAACCGCTCTGGCGCTTGCAAGTGCCTTAAACTGCTCTGTGAATGACTTGCCCCTTACCCTTGTTCTTTCCTGGTATGAGCAGAAGGCTGTGAGTATTCTGCTTTCCCTTCTTGCCCTTGGTGTTAAAAACATCTACCTTGGCCCCAGTTTGCCGGCCTTTATAAGCCCCGCCATACTGGATACCCTGGTCAAACAGTGGGATATTCACCCTGTCAGCACGGTAGATAATGATATGGCCGCTATTCTGCACACAAAATAAGCGCTATGCCTCCGCTTATTCCCCTGCGTAGTATGTAAGCAACGCGGGGTCTGTGATAAGAATACGCCGCTTCTCCACCCGTATGCAGTTGTTTTGCTGCATACGGGAAAGAGAACGGGAAAGTGTTTCCCGCGCCATACCCAGCATATTGGCTAAAGTTTCGCGGGGTGTTTCCAAAGGGATAACAGCCGAATTTGTAAGGCGGCTGCGGTGCAGTAGCCAGCTTGCAAGACGTTTTGTGGCGTCCCCTTTATCCTGGGCTTCCAGTTTCCGTGTAAACATACGCAGGCGCAAAGAAAGCGCCGCCAGCATTTTTAAGGCCACATCGCTGTTGTTTTCTAAAACAGAAAAAAACGCAGGTGCAGGGATAAAAAAACCGCTGGAAACTTTAAGTGTTTCCGCGTGCGCAGGGTACGCGCCTTTTTGAAAAAGCGCGGCCTCCCCACAGGTTGCGCCGTTTTTTATAAGATGCAAAACCTGCTCTTGGCCTTCTGGCGTAAAATGGAAAACTTTAATAAGCCCCACATGCAAAATGAAAAGCCCGTCTGCTACTTCGCCTTCGCAAAACAGACGGGTGCCTTTTTTCCAAATATGCCACTGGGCTTTTTCCGCAAGTAAAAGAAGTTGCTCTTCCTTCAGGTTTTCAAATAAAGGCAACAGGGAAAGCAAACGCGCTTTTTCTTCAAGACCAAGATTTTTGCCTGCCACATAAACCTCGTTACGGGCGTATTCCCGTGTATGCGCTTTATGCCATTTCCCTGTTATATGCTAAAGAGCCCTGTTGTTTACCCAACTTTCATCTGCTCAATAAGTGTACGGATTGTCTGGGTTTGGCGTGTCAGTTCTTCCACAGCCTCTACAGATTCCTGCACCACTTCTGCTGTGCTGACAGCAAGATTATGCACTTCACTTATAGAATGGTTAATTTCTTCACTGGAGGCAGACTGTTCTTCCGCAGCGGCAGCAATAGCCTGCACCTGATCGGAAGAACTTTCTATCATACCGGCTATGGCTGCCAGTGCATCGCCAGAGTTTTGGGCTAATTCCGCGGCTTGGGCAATTTGCTCCACAGTGGAGTCCACCCTGCGGATATTTCCCTGCACACTGTCGTGTATGGTGCGCACTGTGCCGCCTACCTCTCCCGTGGAGTGCATGGTTTTTTCCGCAAGCTTGCGTACTTCATCCGCCACCACAGCAAAACCTTTACCGGCTTCCCCGGCGCGTGCGGCTTCTATAGCGGCGTTTAAGGCCAGAAGATTAGTTTGGTCGGCAATGTCAGAAATAACACCCATAACCGCTTTAATGGCTTCCGCCTGTTCCCCAAGGGCCAGCATGCTGGTTTTCAGGCTGTCGGATTCTTCCTTAACATGGCGGATACTGCCCAAAGTCTGTTCCACCACACTGGTGCCCATCCGTGCTGTATCACGGCTTTGCGCAGCCATATGCGAGGCTTCCGCCGCGTTGTGGGCAACATCCAGCACAGCGGCATTCATACCCTGCATGGAAAACGCGGTTTCTTTCATGCGGCTGGCCTGCTGGGCCACAGTTTTTTCCACCTGCTGGAGGCGGCCAAAAAGACGTTCCGACGCTTTGGAAAGGGCCACCACCACAAGCTCCAGCTCATCCGCTATGCGTAAAAGATTACGCTGTTTGGTTTCTGCCGCACGCATACCTTCTTCCGCCTGTTCAGAAGCAAGGTGGGCCTTTGCGGATTCCTCCCGCACACGTTCTGTTTCTTTACGGATATTTTCCAGACTTTCATCCAGAGAAAAAACAAGTTTTTCCAGAGCCTGCCCCAGAGTGGCCATTTCATCCTTCCCTTTTATGGAAAGGGTTTCCCCATGGTTACGCTGAAGCTCTCCCCCGGGAAGCACGGTAAAAGCGCTGTGGGAATACTGCAAAAGTTTTTTCAGGTTACGCAAAAAGGACACCTGGAACATATACGCCACAATACAAAAAATCACCAGAGAAACAAGCATGGCCCCAAGCTGGTTGTAACGCAACGCCCATATTGTTTTTTCCGATTCATACTGGATAGCTTCCACAATGGTGTTAACCAGTTGTAAACCTTTGCCCGTGGCTTCTATATACGCGGTGATGGCTGTACTTTCACCATCTGCAGCTTTGCGGGCAAGGACCATAAGTTCGCCTAAGGGGCCCTGCACGTCTTCCATAGCTGTACGGTATGTGCCATAGGCAGGTTTAAGCATCAGCTGGGGGCCATCCAAAGCAAGTGTTTGCGGGGCAGGGCCGCCAGCGTACAAAGCCTCCATGGTTTTTTCAAACACCGCGGCAGAATCCAGCACGGCGCGGCGCGTTTCCGGCCCCGGGTTAAGTTGCTCCAGCAACAGCTCTTTACCCATTTTCTGGATAAGCATACGTTGCCGGCCCGCCAGGTTCATGGCGGCGGAATCGCCTGTCATAGAGGCAGTATAATGCTGTGTCATAAAGAATGTTGCCAGACTCATGACTGCCAAAGCCGCAAGAGAACAGAAAATTTTAGTACGAAGTTGCATGGTACGCTCGGGAAAACAGCAAGTAACAGGGAATGCGAAAAAATAGAAAGAAAATATTTTACGCTATGGTTTCCACAGCAGGAGGCGTTGTGGGGCCAAAGCGTTCTTCTATTGATGTTTTGTATTGCTCCAATGCAGAAAGATAACTCTGGCGTTTCTGGGCGTCAAGAGGAACATGGTTGAGTGTGTCTTTTAATGCTTTTCCCCAGTCTTCCATTTCCTGCTTTGTAAGATTTTTCATGGT
>CAZJOG010000187.1:0-5083 GCA_964547565.1 uncultured Desulfovibrionaceae bacterium | reverse complement strand
TATCCAGTTTTTTGCCTGGAATCTGCGCCAAAAGAGCGTTTACCCTGCCCGCAAGAAAAAACACCACCCCCACCCCTGCCAGAGAGGCGCTTAATTCAGAAGAAAAATGCGGGTTACATAAAGCATCCGCTTTTGGCAGTGTGGCAGGCGGCACATGGTGGTCTGTTACAATCACCCGTAAACCAGCGGCTTTGGCAAAAGCCACTTCCTCCACATCGGAAATGCCGCAGTCCACCGTGATAAGAAGTTTTGCGCCTTCTTGTACAACAGTTTGAATTTCCTGTGTATTAAGGCCATACCCTTCCAAAAGGCGATCCGGCAGGTGCACAAAAACATCCATACCGTGGAAAAGTAAAACTTCCTGCAAAAGAACAGCGCTTGTTACGCCATCCACATCATAATCGCCCCATATCACCACACGTTCTTTTTTGTGGAAAACATCCACAATAATCTCCGCAGCTTCTTCCACACCTGGCCATTTTTCCGGCTGCACAAGGTGGGCCAGACGGGGCTCCAGAAAACAGTCCATACTGGAAGAGTCCGGGTATCCGCGTTTCCATAAAATTTCTGCTGTTTTCGCGGAAACACCTAATGTTTCGGCAAATTGCGCAAAATCCGGCGGGTTACCCTGCCGGTTTTCTCGTTGCCGCCATTCTTTTATCATGCAGAAGCTTCTTGCGGCTGTTCTGCCTGCGCGGTTGCCCGCACGGCTTCTGCCTGTTCATGGGTGATAAGTTTTTTTGCTTCCAGCCATTCCAGAAATTTTTTCACCACTACGCTGGGGCTGGCCATACTGTAGGCCGTGGTGACAGATTTAAGGCAGTTGGGTATATCATTTTTTTCCAGATACACCCGGGCGATATTAATATGCAGGTTTTCATCCTCTTTACACAACACAAGCGCACGCTCGTAATACTCCAGCGCCTGATCCAGCATTTTGTTTTTTCTGAGGTTTATGCCAAATTCATTAAACAGGTGCTTGTGCTCACCTTCAAATGCGGCATCCAGCTTTACAAGACGGCTAAAAATGTTTTCCGCCTTGTCTGTTTCCCCGCGCTGCAGGTAGGTAAGGCCAATACCAAAGTTGGCGCGCACGTTTTCCACGTCAACAGCAAGGACATTATCGTATTCATATTCCGCACTGAATGTTTCCCCTTTTTCCCGCATGGTATCTGCGCGGTCAAGGCCATCATTCATTTCGCGCATTTTGGGGTATACGCTCTGGATATAAAATTCCAGTTCCGGGGAATATTTTTCAATAAGTTCTGTGCGGGTTATTTTGCGCTTATTGCCCGTGGGGATAAAATTGGCGTTAATAGCCTGAAGAAAAATATCCCCTTTATCGTCTTCTTCCGCGTACCAAAAGGTTTTTTGCACAGTTTTGCGTGTGGTTGTGCCTGTGCCTACTTTACGGATTTCCTGGGAGGAAAAAACCCCCCGGATTTTATCGTGTTCACGGGAAACTTGTGTCATACTTGCTCCATATTCCTGCGTATCTGCGCGGCGGCTTCTTCAGGTTTGGATGCGCGGGTGATGGGACGGCCCACAACCAGATAGTCCGCCCCTGCCTGTACAGCTTGCGCCGGGGTCATGACGCGGCGCTGGTCATCTGCCGTATTCCCGGGCAGGCGTATGCCGGGGGTAAGGCACTGCAGGCCAGGCGCCCCCTCTTTAATAGCCGCAGCTTCATGGCCGGAACACACCACACCGTCCAGCCCCCACTCTGCCGCCAACTGGGCAAGAGAAAGCGCATGCTGGCTCAGGGGCACACTGACACCGGGCAATTCCCCATCTGCCAGACTGGTGAGTACGGTTACACCAAAAATTTTTGTGCGTTCTTCCGGTGGCCGGCCTGTTTCCTGTGCGGCGTCATGGCTTGCACGCACAGCTTCCTGGCACATTGCCCTGCCGCCTGCCACATGGACAGTGAGCATATCTGCCCCTGCCCTGCTGGCAGCCCTTACTGCCCCATACACAGTATTAGGTATGTCGTGCAGTTTTAAATCTAAAAACACCTTAAAGCCCATACCATGCAGGGTTTGAACCACACGCGGGCCTTCTGTAATAAAAAGTTCAAGTCCCACTTTAACCCATGTGGCGTATTCCCGCAAGGATGTTGCCATGTTAAGCGCATCAAGCGTATCATCAAAATCCAAAGCAACAACAAGTTCCGCCTTTGTATCAGCCATGTATATATCCTTCCAGAATTTCGGTTATACGTGTTGGCATAAGAGTAGGCCGCAGGGTAGATGCCAGATAAAAAGCCCTGAGCTGGCTGTATGCCTGATCCAGATCATCGTTAATTATCCATGCCTGGAACCAGTGCGCCTGGAGCATTTCTTTCCGGGCGTTTTCCATGCGTGTGGCCATGGTTGCTTCTGTTTCCGTGCCGCGGCTGCGCAGGCGTTCTTCCAGAATTTGCAGGGACGGAGGAAAAATAAACACAAAACATGCTTCCGGCAATGTAAGGGCAAGCTGCGCCGCGCCCTGCACATCAATATCAAACAGCATATCTTCTCCGGCTTTGAGTTTATCTTTTAAAGGCCGGAGGGGAGTACCGTAGTAATTGCCATGCACGTGTGCCCATTCTGCAAAATGCCCCTGCCCACGCAAAGACAAAAAGGTTTCTTTATCTATAAACGTATAATCGCGGCCATCTACTTCCCCCGGGCGCGGGGGCCGTGTGGTGCAGGAAATGGAAAAAGAAAGAGGAAACTCCTGCCGCAACCGTCTTGTAAGCGTGGTTTTTCCGGCTCCGGAAGGGGCACATACAACAAAGGGCAACCCGCGTCTTTTCCATTCCGTTGTCATAGGGCCTCCTAAAGCTCTTCTGTTTCACTTTCCCGTTTATCCGCAGCTAAACCAAAACGCTGGGCAATGGTTTCCGGCAAAATGGAGGAAAGGATAACGTGGTTGGAGTCTGTAACCAAAATGGACCGTGTTTTACGGCCCTGAGTGGCATCAATAAGCCGCCCTTCTGCCTTGGCATCTTCCCGGAGGCGTCGCATGGGGGATGAAACAGGGTTCACCAGAGCGACCACGCGGTTGGCCAGCACAAAATTACCCAGGCCCACATTAATAAGTTTTTCTGCCTGCACATCTTACTCCAGGTTTTGTACCTGCTCACGGCATTTTTCCAGCTCATTTTTAAAATCCACCACAACACGGGAAAGTGTGGCATCCTGTATTTTATTCCCGCAGGTGTTTACTTCGCGGAAACACTCCTGCAAGGTAAAGTCCAGCTTGCGCCCGTTTTGTCCACCGTTTTCTAAAAGTTCATTAAAACGCTGTAAATGCGCGGCAAGACGGGTAATTTCTTCGCTTACATCCCACTTATCCGCAAGTATAACAGCTTCCTGCAAAAAACGGCCTTCTTCCAGCTCGCCCCCTAAAGCGGCAAGCATGGTGGTAAGCCTGTCCCTCACTTGCACAAGGCGCTCCGCTTTGATTGTGGGCGCGCGGTTTTCTATAGCAAGCAGCCAGGCAGACATTTGGTCCACCCGTGCGTGTAAATCTGCAAGCAGAGCTTTTGCTTCCTGTATGCGGGAAGTATCCCAGTCGTCCAAAGCTTTTTGCAGGCCTGCGGCCAAATCCGCGTAAGATCCTTCTGTCCCGTTTTCCCAGGCAGAATCCGGCGCTGGCCACAAAGAAGATAAACCCAAAAAAACATTATAGTCTGGCGTGAAGGAATGGCCTTGTGTCTGCGCAAATTGCGTTATTTCTTCCAACATGCGTGTTGCTTCTGCCACCTGAAAACGGGCAGGCCCGGCTTCGCCTGGTGCCTGTTCCACTTTTTCCAGTGTCAGGCTTATATCAATGCGGCCGCGGCCTGCTTTTGTGCGTACTATTTTTTCCAGAAAAAATTCCGCACTCCGCACCTGCACAGGTAAACGCCACTTAAGATCAAAATATTTGCTGTTGACACTGCGCACTTCCCAAACCTGCACAAACAGTTCACCTTCCAGTCTGCTTGTGCCAAAGCCTGTCATGCTTTTCCACGGCTCCTGCATACAGGGTGCCCTCACTCCGGTTGAAATCTTTGGAAGGCAGAACAGCGGTTATTAGCCGCACAAGGAGAGAGTACCCCGCCTGCCCTGCTTTTTATACCATTCGCCAGAAAATATTCTATGGCTTATACACGAAAGCCCTTTGTTTGTAAACGCTGGATTTGTACACGGAAAACCTGCATGGTGTACTGTATACTCTGTTTGTTTCTCCCTTTTTGTTGTGAAAAAAATCTTTTTTCAAAATTCCATCCGTGCCCTTTACAGAAGAGCGGTCTTTCTTTTATATAAAGAAAAAAGGAGTACGGTATGGAAGAGTTTCCACGGATGTTACGCTTACCTCCCTACGTTTTTAGCGTAGTGACGGATTTGAAAAAAAGCTTACGCAAGCAGGATATTGACATTATTGATATGGCTATGGGCAACCCAGATTTGCCCACCCCACCCCATATTGTAGATAAACTTCTTGAAGCTGCCCAAAAACCCGTTAACCACCGCTACTCCGTTTCCCGTGGTATACCCAATCTGCGCAAAGCTATATGCGACTGGTACAAACGCCGCTATGATGTGGACTTAAACCCCGAAACCCAGGCCATTGCCACTATGGGCGCCAAAGAAGGTCTTGCCCACCTGTGCCTTGCCATGCTGGAACCGGGCGATGTTGTGTTTGCACCAGACCCTACCTACCCCATACATGTGTACGCGCCTATTTTGTGTGGTGCAGACGTGCGCCGTATCCCTATTGGGGAAGGCCGCGACTTTTTTGAAGATTTACTTAATGCCACCCGCCAGACATGGCCCAAACCCAAATTACTTATAATAAGTTACCCGCATAATCCCACTACCCAAACTGCCTCTCTTGATTTTTTCCAAAAAATTGTGGATTTTGCCAAAGAACACAAAATATGGGTTATCCACGACCTTGCTTACGCCGACCTTTGTTTTGACGGCTACAAAGCCCCCAGCTTTCTCCAGGCCAAAGGCGCAACAGACGTGGGGATTGAGTTTTACTCCATGACCAAAGGATACTCCATGGCCGGCTGGCGTATGGGCTTTGGCGTGGGGAATGAACAGCTTGT
>CAZJOG010000186.1:0-5146 GCA_964547565.1 uncultured Desulfovibrionaceae bacterium | reverse complement strand
TTCGTCCGCCTGCTTGCCCAAGTTCTGCACAAAGTCGGTGATGTCTTCGACCCGCCACACAGTTGTGCGAGAACCAAGCTTGATGGGCTTGGGATAACGTCCGGTGCGACAGCCCTCCCACCACGCACTTTTGCTGATGGGGACAATGGCCAGCACCTGAGGGAGACGGAGAAAACCGAAGGTGGGGATTTGTGGTTGCATGTGTGACATAAAAAGACCTCCTGAATCTGGTTGGATTTCAGGAGGCTATAGCCAGGGCGCGTTGGAAAAGTACTGTAGGAAAGTTGGAAATATCTTGGAAAAAAGTTGTATTATTGGATATTACGCTTCAGGAGCATCAAGGACGTTGACATTTTCGGCCTTCTCAACGAGCTCCTTTCCCAGTTTGTCATAGGCTGAGGGGGACTTGTGCGGTTCGCCGAGCAGCTCCCCAATGGCCCGCTTGGTAAGTTGCAAGCCTCGCCTACGCAGAAGAACGTAAACAATATATTCATCGTCAAGGCCTTCTTTGCGCATGGCGTCCCGGATCGCCTCTTTTGTTTTTCCTGCCCATACAGAGCGCCGAACCAAAACAGTATCTTGACTTTGTGGCTCCTGTGGTCGAACGTCAGCTATCTGCATGACAGGCTCTTCAATGACCGCAACCTGTATGGGCGCTTCTTGCGGCGCTGAGTTGAGAACGGACTTTACAAAAGCGTGGGTAAGCCCCTTCACTTCATGAATGAGGGGGAAGTCACGGAGTTGCAGAACAACAGCAACTCTATCCACCATTATGGTGTCAAAAAAGATGTGCGAAATAAAATGATAGCTTGATGCCGGCAGAAAAAGGATTTCGTCATCCAGGTTTTCAACATCATACATATAATAGTCTGGCCCGCGCTGTTCCAGTTTCTGTAACGTGCTGAAGAGAAAGTCCCTGTCTTCTGGGTACACATTGTCAAAGGTTCCATATGTTTCAGACAGGATATACTCAAGGCCCATCTTGGTTATTTTTGAATTGATGAGCAATGAGAGCTTTCGAAAAAATGCCATCACATCAAAGCCGCACAGGTCAGTAAAAAAACGCTTTCCCGGCTCCATTTCAACATCCGGCAATATCAGGCACTCCGCGCGTTGCCGCATGGATGCGGTACGAGTATAATCCTTCCAAAAGTGCTCATACGCCCGCTGGCACAGTCCCAGCGGGAAAACGGCGTGCGGGCAGAGCGCCTGGATGAGGTCGTCTGCCTGATACAGCGTCAGCTCATAAGCCCGCAACACTCTGGACATGGGTATTCTTTGTAGGTCAAGCATGGACAAAAAATAGCCCAAATATTACAGGCAGGCAATGGGCGGCACGGTTAGCTGTACCATGCCCTGACCATATCCACGCCGTCGTAGCCTGCCTGCCGCATACGCTCTTGCTCTTCCTCACTCCATCCGGTGTCTTGGATGGTGACCTGGGCATCGTTTGGCAGTTCGCCGATGGTTATAGAATTTTGCCTTGCCTCAGCCGAATCATATGTCTTTGTAGCAACATGCGATGTTGACATATACGCCTCTCTATGTGGTTTCATTGCGCAATCCGTCCAGGTAGTCGGCCCAGGACTGCATGAGGGTTCGCCGTTCGTCCATATACTCCGCACGATTGTAGGCCAGACGCACGGCGTCCGGTTCCTTGTGGGCGAGTTGGGCCTCGATGACATCGGCCGAAAGCCAAGCTCATTGAGGCGAGTGCTGGCCATTGCGCGGAAGCCGTGCAGGGTCATGGCATCCTTGGCGTAGCCCATGCGACGCAGTGCGGCCAACGGGGCCATGTCGCTGATGGGCGTGGTCAGGGCGCGGATGCTGGGAAACAAGAATTCACAATTGCCTGTATAGCGGTGGAGTTCGTGCAGCATGGCAGCCACCTGATGCGTCAGGGGCACCACATGCTCACGCCGCATCTTCATGCGCTTGGCCGGGATGCGCCACACTGCCCCTTCCAGATCAAACTCGCTCCACTGGGCAAGGCGCAATTCTGACGGGCGCGTGAAAACGTAGGGCAGTATTTTCAGGCAAAAGAGCACGGAGGTATGCCCGGTATAGTCGTCGATGTCGCGCAAAAGCCGGCCGATGGCCTCCGGCTCCGTGACGGCGGCAAAGTGAGTGTTTTGCACAGGCCGCAAGGCTTCGGTGAGTCCGGCAGCCACATCATACTTCACGCGCCCGGTGATGCGGGCATAGCGCGTCACCTGCCCGCACAGGCGCATGAGCTTGTGCGCGGTTTCATTGTGCCCCATGCGTTCGGCTGGCTGCACAACGGCCAGAAAGTCCGCCGGTTCCAAATGCGCCACCAGCTTGCGGCCCAATACGGGAAACAGCGTATTTTCCAGATAGCGCCGCAGCTTGGCCTCGTGCTTGGGGGAAAGCGTAGGGCCGTACTTGGCGAACCATTCCCGCGCCACCGATTCAAAGGTGTCGCGCTCTTCGCGTTCCTTGGCGACGATGGCGGCCTTGGCCTCGCGCTTTTCCGCGCCGGGGTCGATGCCTTTGACGAGCTGTTCTTTGGCTTCTTCCCGCAATTTGCGGGCATCGCGCAGGGACAAGGTGGGATAGGCCCCAAAGCTGAGGAGTTTTTGCTTGCCCTCAAAGCGGTAGGCCATGCGCCAGAGCTTGCTGCCTGTGGGCGTCACATGCAGGTACAGCCCGCCGCCGTCGGACAGCTTTTGTACCCTGTCTGTGGGCTTGAGCGCACGCAAGGCGGTGTCGGTAAGTTTCATGTTGGTACCCTCCAGAGTTGTCCAGAGCGACGCGGCGTCATCCAACAAAAACCATAGATAACCATTGAAATACAAAGACTATTTTTTGATGTTGGTACAGGGCCGCGCCGAAATGCTGTCGTGGTATTGGTACCAAGAGAAATACCAAGACTTTAGGAAGGTGTCCACGTTGGTACTTGGATTTATGGGGACAAACGAGAAAGGCCGGAATCACGTTTTTCTTAGTGATTCCGGCCTTTTCAGGACTATTTTGGACTAACTTTTGGTGCCGAAGGGGAGACTCGAACTCCCATGCCCTTGCGAGCACTAGACCCTGAACCTAGCGTGTCTACCAATTCCACCACTTCGGCGCGTTTGTGAAGATACATAATTCGGGCGGGCTTGGCAAGCTTTTTTTCTGGTCTTTTTTCCCGGCCTGTGTTAATCTTTAATAACCATGCTAACACATGGAAATTATTAACACCATTTTTTTCTGGGGCTTGTATGCTGGATTACAAATGTATGGAAAAATTGCAGGAATATTTTGCTTCCGGTAATCTGGAAGAAGATTTTAAATGGTCTGCGGAAATCAGGCGTCTGGAAATATTAGAGTTTTTGGAAAAAGTGATAGAGCTTGGGGAGTTGGCGGACGAAAAGGCCACGGCCATTATCTACAAAGGCATGGGTATACCCACAGGGGGGAAATAGAGCCTTTTGTTTTATACCCGCGTGAATATATGGATATAACGCTTTTTCTGCCCAACTGTGTAGGAAATATTGCCCGTTGTTTTCCACAGTTCCGTATCATGGGGCGGGGTATTTAATAAAAAAACGGCTTTATCCCCCGGAGCGGAAAAAGGGGTAAAAAACGCCAGCGCGTCCTGCCACGGCATAAAGGCTCTGCTGAGAAAAAGTAAGGGATTGTCTTCTTGTGCGCGTGGTTTAAGTATAGTCTCCGCCCGGCCCTGAAGGGCCATTGTTTTGGGCAATGCCATCTGGGCCAGCACATTTTGGAGAAAAAGCGCCCGTTTTTCCCGTGCTTCCAGCAGAAAATATTCCCCCTCCTGCCAGAGAATACGCAGGGGAATACCCGGTAAGCCTGCGCCTGCGCCAACATCGTATACGGTAAATGCCGGCCAGTTTTGCGTGTGTTCTGCCAAAAAAGGCGAAAGGTAAAAGCTGTCCACAAACAATTCGCTGAGTGTTTCTTCCCATGAGGCTGTGCCTACAAGATTCATGGCTTTATTCCAGCGCATCAGCAAATCCATATACCGGGCAAGTTGGGTGGTTTGCGTTTCTGTAAGGGAAGGGGCCAGTTTTTTGCACACCATGGAAAAATTAAGCGTGGTGAGAGGCATACTTTTTCTGGGAAAAGTCCGTGGCCGTATGCTTGGCTTGGCAAAGGGCTTTGCCCCACTGCCGGAAGCTGGCATAGGGCGTGGTTTTGTGGCAGCCGGTTTATGCCGGGTAAATTTCCCGGGAGTATGTTCAGGCATTGTGTTGTACCCAGGAATCAAAGTTTTCCCTGATAAAGGTGACGGCATGGGCGTTTTCTTCCTTCCCATTGCCAGATATACGCATAGGCGCGCCAAAATTTACATGCACAGGTATACGCGGGCGTATCCAGCCCATATCTTTAATCCATTTCCCTGTTCCCCAGGCGTCTGTTTTTAGCGCGATGGGGATTACAGGAACAGAGGCTTTGCGCGCAAGTTTGGCGGCCAATGTATTAAAACCGTCCGGATTGACAGTGCGGGAACGTGTACCCTGCGGGAAAATAATGATGGAAATCCCTTTTTGCAAGCGTTCCGCCCCACCATTCAGCACCACTTCCAGATCTTCTCTGGGGTTTGTGCGGTGAACCACAATAGGGTCCTTGGCCCGTAGCACATGCCCCAGCCACGGGTATTGCATAAGCGAATTTTTTACCACAAATGTTACGTCTTTAACAGGCTGGATGATGGAAGGCAAAAGAAAAGTTTCCAGTGTGCTCATATGGTTAGCCAAAAACACACACGGGCCTTCCAACTGGCTGGCATAGTGGAGATTTTCCACATGGATACGCGCGCCCACACGTTCAAAAAGTTTTCCCACATCCTGGCTGCTGTCTACCCAATCCGCAGGGCTGTATTGGCCGCGTGCGGCTTTGCGCCCGGCTGTTCTGACAACAGGCACTAAGTGCGAATAAAAATACAAAGAGGGGAAGAGGGCGCCAAAACGGGAAACAGGAACGTCTTCCGGTGTATGGTAAGGATTTTGCGCAAAATAATTATCCATAATACCCTCGTGGGAGGAAAATTTCTATGCCCTTGTTTTTAGGGGAAAAAGTAGAAGGCGTCAAGGTATACAACAAAAAGCAAAAGCTTTTTGCCAGACTAATGACAAACCCCTCTGGGGTTTGCGCCGCCCACCATCGCGCTTTGCTT
>CAZJOG010000185.1:0-5152 GCA_964547565.1 uncultured Desulfovibrionaceae bacterium | reverse complement strand
GTTTGATATTGGCCCGGAAACCTCCCGTCTTTATGCCTTTTTCCTGGGCAAAGCGGAAACTATTGTTTGGAATGGCCCTGTAGGTGCTGTGGAATACCCCCCGTATGACCGCGGGACCCGCTCCATCGCACAGGTTATGGCAAGTTCTTCTGCGTACACGGTTGTGTGCGGGGGCGATGCTGTTTCTGCTGTAGAAAACTTTGGCCTTGCCGATAAAATGGATTATCTTTCCACTGGCGGCGGTGCTTTTCTGGAAGCACTGGAAGGGAAGATTTTACCTTCTGTTGCGGCGCTTGAAGCAAGAGCCAATGGTTAGGATATATCCGAACATTATTGCAACACATGGCAAAGGTTTTTAAAAGGTACGTTTGCCTTGCTGTGGCGCAAAAAGGGAGTTTTTCCGCGCCTTGCAGCAGGCAATAACCGTTTATGTTCCTGGGGAATTTTCCCTTTTTTTTACCTGTTTCCCTCACGGAGTCCTTTTTATGAAAAAACTCATCTCCACACTTCTTTTAACCCTTTTAATCCCCACAGCCGCATTTGCGGTTAAAGCCGATGATTTTGAAGCAAACGAGGCGGTGCAGTCTGAGGAAATAACCACACTTACAGGGTATATGTATGTGGAAAAAATCCAGATGACATTTGATAATCCGCCGGAATACATGGATGTTTTGTACCTTTTGGGTGATAAAAAAGATTTTGCGGAAAAATTCCCTGAAGAAAAAGCCCTGGCTACCCTTATGGACGGCGGGGACTGGGACGCGGCAAAAATTCTGGCTATCTGCCCCAGCGAATCTAAATGCGCAGTTACCGGCACACTCACAGTCCGTGAAGACAGAAAAGAATTGTGGTCTATCACCTCTGTAGTGAAAGAATAAGTTACCCTAAAGCAGGGCGCATGTTTTGCATGGCCCTGCTTTAGGTTTAGAGGGCAGGGCGCAAGGGCGTCACTTGCGTTTTATGGAGAACTCGGGTATATTTTACCCCGCTTAAACGGAAAAGTATTCCCCATGGGGGGGATTTTTTTTGTCCGTGCTGTGGTTTTTTTTCCGCAATACCACTTTGGTATTGTTTCTTTAAGGATACAGGTGTGAATTTAACATCCCATACCGTACTTATCGCTAACCGTGGCGAAATAGCCGTACGCATTGCCCAGGCCTGCCAAAAGCTGGGCATTGGTTTTGTGTGCGTGTACACTGCGGAAGATGCTGCTTCTGGTCATGTGCGTTTTGCGCGTGAACATGGCAAGGGCCTTTACAAAATTTCTTCATACCATGATGCCAATGAATTACTTTCTGTGGCAGATGCCGCAGAAGTAACGGCCGTACACCCCGGCTATGGCTTTTTTGCGGAAGATTTCCGCTTTGCGCGCCGTGTAACAGAAAGGGACAGACGCCTTATTTTTATTGGCCCTTCCTGGCGGGTTATACGCGAGCTTGGGGATAAAATTAACACCAAGCGTCTGGCGCGTTCCCTTGGGGTGCCCACTGTCCCAGGTTCCGACAAACCCATTTACGATGAAATGGAAGCGGAAAAAGTGGCCCGCAATCTCTACGAATTTCAGGCCCAGCATGGGGTGGACCGTCCTCTTGTGCTTGTTAAAGCTTCCGCCGGCGGTGGTGGCATGGGCATTGAGGAAGTGTATGATATTGACCTGTTCCGTTCTGTTTACCGCCGCATCCGCAACTATGCCATGCGCCAGTTTAAGGACGAAGGGGTGCTTATTGAGCAGCGCATACGCGACTTTAACCACCTGGAAGTGCAAATTCTTTCAGACAGAACAGGCAAAAATCCTGTCCATTTTGGTACCCGCAACTGCTCTATCCAGTCCACAGGCTTACAAAAACGTATAGAAATTGCCCCGGGCTTTGACCCCTCCTCCATAGAATATCCTTTTGATGCCCAAAAACTTTTGGACGATATAACAGAATACTCTCTTACCCTTGCCCGCAAGGTGGGGTATGACAATGTGGGCACATGGGAATGGATTGTCACCCGTGATGGCAAACCCTATCTTATGGAAGTAAACACCCGCATACAGGTGGAAAACGGGGCTTCTGCCGCCATTTCCCGTGTTAAAGGTGAGCCGGTTAACATTATTGAAGAGCAAATCCGCACAGGCCTTGGTTTACCTCTTGGCTATAAGCAAAGTGATATCACCTTTGAAGGGCTTTCCATGGAATACCGGCTTATTGCGGAAAACCCGGCGCAGAACTTCGCCCCATGGGTGGGCGCTATCCACGATTTTTCCTGGAAGGAAGAACCGTACCTGAACCTGCACACCCATTTGCCTGTGCCCCTTACCCGCGAAAATCCTTACGATATTCCCACAGAGTTTGACCCCAACCTTGCCCTTGCTATACTTTGGGCGCCGGACAGGCAAACCCTTATAGAACGGGGGCAGGGCTTTTTGGAAACTCTTTCCCTTGTGGGAGAAAATTCCAAGGGTGAGTCTATGCAGTCCAATGTGGAATTTTTGCGAAAAAATACAGAACGCATTTTGAAGTTCTAGCGCGTAGCGCTTTTTTCAGGAGCTTACATGGAATGGAAAAAACGCCTCCTCGCGTTGCAGGAACGCCTGCAATACGTGCGCGATATATTTGAAAATAAGCATCAGGATGATGTCCAGCTGCTTTCTGACCGTCTGGCAGAATTACAGAAAGATATTGAGGAAGGCACGCGGGATAACCCCAAGGAAGCTGTGGAGTCTTTGGAAGATTTGTTCTTTTTTATGGAGTGCAAACTGGAAGACCGCATCACCCCTATGGACAAAGTGCGTGTAGTGCGCCACCCCCAGCGTGTGTGCCTGCGGGATATTCTGGAAAATGTGTACGATAACTACACGGAAATAGGCGGCCAGGACGAACATACCAATGACCCTGCCATGCTTATTGCCCGCGCCTATATCACCCGCAGACGTGGCAAAAACGTGTACCACCAGTCTGTTATGGTTATGGGGCATGAAAAAGGGCATGGGGAAGAATTCCGCAATGGTGGTTCTGCCAAACCATGGGGTAATGCCAAAGCCCAGCATTATATGCAGGTTGCGGAAACAGAAGGCATTCCCATACATGCGTATATTTTTACCCCGGGTGGTGACCCTGTAGAAGATTACCCCGGCGCTGCCCAGCAGATTGCCCGTAATATTTACGAAATGGCTGGCCTTCAGGTGCCTGTTGTGGCTATTATTTCCGAGGGTGGCTCTGGCGGGGCAGAAGCTCTGGGTTTGGCAGACCGCCGCCTTATGTTCTCCCACGGGTATTATTCCGTTATTTCTCCTGAAGGCGCTGCCGCTATTGAAGGCCGCCTGAAAGACGGCCAAAGGGCCAGTGCGGAACTTATTGAACAATGCGCCCTTAATCTGTGTATCACCGCGGACGATAACCAGCGTTTTGGCTATGTAGACCGCGTGATACAGGAACCTGTGCTGGGTGCCCGCGCCCACCATTTTGAATTTTTCCGCTCTATCCGGCAGGAAGTGATACGCGCCACAGACGAAATTGTGCTTTCTGTGCGCGGCCTTTCCCCCATGCGTGCCACAGCCCTGCGCCGTTTGGAAGACAGAGAGCTGAATTTGGACGAAATGTACGTCCGCTGGGATTTATCCCCCAAAGCCAAACGACACCTTGTAGAAAACAGGCAATCCCGTTTTCTTAAGTTTTCCAAAAACTCGTGCCGCGATGGGCGTTCTGTTTTTGGCAAAGTAGCGGATGCCTGGTCGGAACAATGGTGGGAAGTATACAACCGCCTTATTTACGACTTTTTCCACCGCAACAAACGCTCTTTTGCGAATGCTCTGGAAGAATTGGAAGCAGAGTGGAGCATGCTGAAAATGCGTGTTACTTCCCCTTTCCGCAGTATTTCCAGCCGTATGGGCAAAAAACAGGCCCCCTCACAGGAAGAGCTTACCACCCTTTCTGAATGGGACCGCGCAGAACGCCGTGATAACTGGACATGGGTAAGCGCCAAAGCCAAAGAAGACCGGGCTATCACCTGCCCCAATTCCGCTACCCACGGTTGTGTGGATTTATGGGCCCCAGACCTGTATAACGAGTTTGCGGGCGTGTGCGCCCATTGCGGCCACCATTTCCCTATGGAATACCCGTGGTTTATGCATAACTGTCTGGACTCTGATTCTTTGTTTGAGTTTAACGCAGAGCTGGAGTCTGCCAATCCCCTCGCTTTTCCGCAGCTGGATAAACGCCTTGCGGATACCCGTGAGAAAACCGGTCTTAAAAGCGCCTGTATAACCTTTGAAGCACGCATTGACGGCACCCAGGCTGTTGTGTGTATCCTTGCCGGTAATTTCCGCGGGGGCACTATTGGCGCTGCGGAAGGGGTTAAGTTTGTAGCAGCTGCAGAACGTGCCCGCCGTAAACGTTATCCCTTTATTGTGTATTGCCACGGTACAGGTGGTATCCGTATCCAGGAAGGCACCCACGGTCTTATCCAAATGCCCCGATGCACAGTTGCTGTGCGCCGTTATATTGAAGCAGGCGGCCTGTATATTGTGCTGTATGATACGGAATCCTTCGGCGGCCCTGTGGCCAGCTTCCTGGGGTGTTCCCCCTACCAGTTTGCTATCCGCTCCTCCAATATTGGTTTTGCCGGGCGCGGTGTTATTAAAGAAACAACAGGGCGCGATACCCCCCCCCGTCACCATAACTGCTACAATGCCCTTTCCCGTGGGCATATACAGGGCGTATGGGACAGACGTGATGTGCGCGCAAACCTGAAGCAGGCCCTGCTCACCATGGGTGGCCGTAATTTGTACTACCGGTAAAAGAAGAGAATGGGGGGAAGGGAAATTTTTTTTGTTGAAACAAAAAAAATTTCCCTTCCCCCACCCCCCCATCCCTTTCCAAAAAAAAACTTTTATTGGGGTGTTGGTGTACGCTAAACACTTGTAAGATTAGGGTTAATTATGTTGCAAATAAGCAAGATATTAGAAGAAATTAAGGCCACCCCGTATGAGGATATTCCCTTTTTTGCCCCGCATACAGGCAAAATCTCCTTTGAAAAACTCACCGCCGGTTCCTCTGTAAAAGGCCCCAGTGGAGAATGGAAGGAAATACCCGGTACGTGCATAGCCACTCTTACACGAGAAAATAACCCCAAAAAACTCAATTTTTGGACCAAGGGTACACTTGTG
>CAZJOG010000184.1:0-5156 GCA_964547565.1 uncultured Desulfovibrionaceae bacterium | reverse complement strand
GGGAAAACACCCTTCTCTGGCTTACCTCTGACCACGGCGAACCCCTTGGCAATGGTGAACACGGCCACGGCCTTATGACCAAGTGCCGCCCCTGGCCGTATGAAGAACTGGTGCACATACCCCTTATTATCCGCGCCCCCGGTCTGCCTGCCGGCAAGCGTATTAAAGCGTTTGTGCAGGACTGCGACTGCGCGCCCACCGTGCTGGAATGGCTGGGTATCCCTATCCCGGATAATATGACAGGCAAAAGCCTTTTGCCCCTTTGCCGTGGCGAAGTGCAAAAAGTGCGTGAATTTGCCATTGCCGGGTACTACAACTTCTCCTGGTCTATTATCACGGAAGACTGGAGCTTTATCCACTGGCTGGATAAGCTGGAAAATGACTCTCTTGGTGGCGCCCTTGGGAAAATGTATTCCGGGGACACCATGATGAATAATGACATGAAGGCAGATATGGGCGCAGACGTAAAGGCCCTTGAAGAATACCGCAAACAGCGCTCTCTGGATAATGAAGCCCAATGGACCTGTACCCCGGGTTCCAAGGTGGAAGTACCCCACGGCGATGAACTGTATGACCATAAAAAAGACCCCTTCCAACTGCATAATATTATAGACAAGCACCCTGAAGTGGCAGAAGACCTGCTGCGTAAACTGCGCCTGTTTATGACAGATCTGAAAGCCATGTAAAAAAAAGGCGGAGTCTCACCATGAGGCTTCGCCTTTTTTTCCTGTTCCTTACCCTTTTCACAGCAAGAGGAGTTAGAAATGAAAAAACTGGCATGTTTACTGGCAGGCCTGGGCCTTATGTTTGCAGGCAGTGTGGCACACGCCGCAGAATTTGAAATGAGTTTCCAGTCGGCGTATCCGCCGGCGCAAACAGCCAATAACGAAGTTTTTATCCCGTGGGCGGCGAGTTTTGAAAAAGCCTCCGGCGGGAAATATGTGATGAATTATTTCCCCACATCTACCATTATTGATACGCAGGAAACGTACCACGGGATAAAAAGCGGCATGCTGGATATTGGGGGCGGTGGGCCGGGTGCTTTTCCCAAAGAAGGGGCCAACACGCTTTTAATCCGTCTGCCATTTGCGGCTAAAAATGCCCTGCACGGTACCTTGCTTGCGGAAAAGCTGTGGGAGGAACTGCCGGAATTTCGGCAGGAATTTGAAAATGTGGGTGTAACCCTTTCGTTTTGGACATCCGCTTCTTATGGTTTGTATTCTGTCAAATCCCCTATCACCAAACCGGAAGATTTAAAAGGCAAGCGTGTTCTTGTACTTGCCCCAACAGATGTGGAAGATGTAAAAGCCTTTGGCGGCGTGCCTGTTTTTATCACAGTGTCTGACGCCTATGTAGGCTTGCAGCGTGGTATGGGGGAAGTGTTGTATACCGCTGTCCCATACGCAAAAGGCCTGCGTATTATGGAAGTGGCCAAGTATGCCACTATTTTGCCTGCTGTCACCAACCCTATGGGTATTGTGATGAACAGGGATGCGTATAACGAAGCACCGGAAGATCTTAAGACCATGCTGCATGAAACAACAGGCAGAGAAATGGCGCATAAAGTTGCCAGAACACTTGACCAGGATGTTTTGGATGCAGAAAAAGAATTTACGGCAGCTGGCTGTCAGGTGATACACCTTACGGATGAACAGCTGGATGTTTTTGTTACAGCTATACAGCCCATGATAGATTCCTACTGGGTGGATTATTACACAAGCATAGGCATGAAGGACTCTGCCGCTAAAATAAAACTTGTGCAGGAACTTTCAGAAAGTATCCCCGATCCTTATCTCTAACCAGCAGGCCGTGTTGTAGAGCATTTTGCGTTTAATAACGGAAATGCTCTACAACACGGCCTTTCCACACCTGGAGGAATTTCCATGGCAGTTGAAAAAAATACACCCTCCGTGCAGGAGGTAATGCAAGGCGTTAATCATCCCGTACATGGGGAAGATGTAGAATGCCTGGCGGAAAATGATCTTGTTTGTGACCCCTTTTATTCCACAACACCGGAAAAGGGTATAGGCATTTTGCCACCTCTGAACAAAATTGAACATGGTTTTAACCTTTTTGTGGGTAAATTACCCATAATTTCCGCCATATTACTTATTGTTATTTCTGTTTTTATCACAATAGATGTTGTGGGGCGTCTTTTTTTTAATAAACCATGGGAAGGCATAACAGACTTGGAGTCTCTGTTTATGTCTGTTGTGGGTTTTGCTTCTCTTGCGTTTGCTATTGTGCAGCGCCAGTCTATACAGATAGATTTGTTTTTTGAACATTTCCCTTCCAAACTGCAACGTTTTCTTAACTTGTTTTCCAATATCATGTGTTCCGGTATTACCCTTGTTATTGGTTACCGCGCTATACTTGAAGGTATGCGCTGGTCGCGTAATACCGGTATTTTGGATATACCGGAATGGCCTGTGGTGCTTGTTACAGGTGTTTGTCTTATTCTGGCTGGCATTGCGTTTTTCTTCCAGGTATGCCAGTCCGCGGTTTCCATGAAAAAAAAGGGGGAATGGATAAGTGTTGCGCTGGCTGTTGTTTTTGCCGCCTGCCTTGCCTATTTGCCCTTTGCCTACAAGGCTGCCGCCCTTGGTTTTTCTGGTCTGGTGCTGGGGCTTGTGGGCTTTGTTATTTTGCTTACCCTTATGCTTTTGCGTATGCCCCTTGGCTGGGCCATGAGCCTTATAGGGCTTTTGGGGCTTCTTGCTGTTGCACGCAGGCCGGAAGCGGCTTTAACAACTGTTGCCACCATACCATTTACCTATACGGCCAGCTTTCTGATGATAGCATTCCCCATGTTTATGCTTATGGGGGAAATGGTAACTCTGGCTGGCCTTTCGGATGACCTTTTTAACGCCGCCAAAAAATGGCTGGGCCGTTTGCCCGGTGGTCTGGCTGTGGCCTCTGTGGGCGGGTGTGCAGGTTTTGGGGCTGTGTGCGGGGATTCTTTGGCTACAGTTATCACCATGACGTCTGTTGCATTGCCTGCCATGAAAGAAAGTGGGTATGACATGGCGCTTGCCACGGGCGCTCTGGCATCCGGGGGTACGCTGGGTATTCTTATACCACCCAGCATGGGCTTTATTATTTACTCCATGATCACGGAAGAATCCGTGGGCAAGCTTTTTGTGGCAGGCCTTTTGCCTGGTCTTTTATTGGCCGGCATTTTTATGAGCATTATTATATTCCGCGTTAAACGTAATCCTCACTGGGCGCCTAAATGCCCGGTATTCCCCATGAAAGAAAAGCTTTTGTCCCTTGTGTATCTTATCCCTGTGGTTATGCTTTTCCTTGTTGTGGTTATAGGTATTCTTTACGGCTTTTTTACACCTGCAGAAGGTGGGGCAGTAGGGGCCGTGCTTTCCTTTTTATACGCTGTTGCCCGCCGCAGAATAACATGGCCCTTGTTTAAGGAAACCATGTACCGTTCTGCTGGTATGTTTGGTAAAATGTTTGCACTTTTTGTGGGTTTGTATGTGCTGGGGGCATTTCTTGCCGCCTCCCGCCTGCCCAATTTGCTTGCAAGTACGGTCGCCGGTATGGAAGTAAACCGTTATCTGGTGCTTGTGGCTATTATTGGTGTGTATATTTTGCTTGGCTGCGTGATGAATATTATGCCTATGATGATGCTTACCCTGCCTTCCATTTATCCCACAGTCCAGGCTCTTGGCTTTGATGGTATATGGTTTGGCGTGGTGTGTGTTATTGTGATGGAAATGGGCATGATAACCCCGCCTGTTGGCATGAATGTGTTTACGCTTGCCAGCTTGCAACCGGAAATATCCATGGCCACCATATTCCGGGGAGTTTTACCCTTCTTTATGGGTATGCTTTTGTGTGTGGCCCTTGTGGTGATATTCCCGCAGATTGCGCTTTTCCTTGTTCCTTAAGACCATGCGTTTTTTAACCTAAAAAAGGAGTATACAATGAAAAAACTAACATCCTTATGTGCAGGGCTGGCCCTGCTGTTTGCCGGCAGTGCTGCCCAGGCTGCGGAATTTGAAATGAGCTTCCAGTCTGTGTACCCGCCTGCCCAAACAGCGAATATTGATATATTGGTGCCCTGGGCAGAAAGTTTTGCCAAAGATTCCGGTGGCAAGTATGTGGTGAACTTTTTCCCCACCTCTGCTATTGTGGACACACTGGAAACATTCCACGCGGTAAAAAGCGGCATGCTGGATATTGGTGGTGGTGCACCTAATGCCTTCCCCAAAGAAGGCCCTAATACCTTGTTAATCCGCTTGCCGTTTGCGGCTAAAAATGCCCTGCACGGCACGTTGCTTGCGGAAAAACTGTGGGAAGAAATCCCGGAATTCCGTCAGGAATTTGAAGACGTGGGCGTTACCCTTGCCTACTGGGCTTCCGCTTCTTACGGCATGTACTCTGTCAAAACCCCCATCACCAAGCCGGAAGATTTAAAAGGCAAGCGTGTGCTGGTGCTTTCCCCCATAGATGTGGAAGATGTGAAGGCATTTGGTGGCGTGCCGGTTTTTATCACCGTGTCTGATGCTTATGTGGGTTTGCAGCGTGGTATGGGGGAAGTGCTGTACACCGCTGTTCCGTATGCCAAGGGCCTGCGTATTATGGAAGTAGCCAAATACGCAACAGTTATCCCCTCTGTCACCAACCTTATGGGTATGGTGGTGAACAGAGATGCGTATAACGATGCCCCGGAAGAATTACGCCAAATGCTGCAGGATAAATCCGGCCAGGAATTTGCACGCTCTATCGCCAAAACACTGGACCAGGACTTGCTGGACGCGGAAAAAGAGTTTGAAGCGGCTGGCTGTAAAGTTATCCACCTGACAGATGAACAGCTGGATGCGTTTGTCACAGCCATACAACCCATGATTGAGTCGTACTGGACAGATTATTACACCAGCGTAGGCATGACGGATTCTGCCGCCAAAATTAAGCGTGTGCAGGAACTTTCGGAAAGTATCCCTGATCCTTACCTTTAATAAATAAAGACAATACGGAGAAAGAAATGATTAAAAACGCTATTGTTATTATGTTTGACAGTTTGCAGCATAATTATCTGGGTTGCTACGGCAACACATGGATAAAAACACCCAATATGGACCGCCTGGCCCGTGAAGGTGTATTGTTTGAAAACAGTTATACAGAAGGTTTGCCCACCATTC
>CAZJOG010000183.1:0-5183 GCA_964547565.1 uncultured Desulfovibrionaceae bacterium | reverse complement strand
GGTGCAGGGGCGCTTGCCCCTGCCGGGGGGGTCTGGGGGGCGAGCAGCCCCCCAGTCCAGTCCCCAGTTCTCTTTACTTCAGGCCCAAAGCTTTAGCCACGCCTGCGCCGTAGGCGGGGTCTGCCTTGGTGCAGTTTTCTATATGGCGGCGTTTAATGGGTTCGGGTGCGTCGCCCATAGCGCGGGCGGTATTGGAGAAGAGGGCTTCTTTTTGTTCTGGTGTCATAAGTTGGAAGAGTTTACGGGGTTGTGTGTAGTAATCGTCGTCATCTTCGCGGAAGTTCCATGTATCGGCGTTACCATTGAGGGTAAGGGGGGGATCGGTAAATTCGGGTTGTTCCTGCCATTCTCCGTAGCTGTTGGGTTCGTAGCCAAGGGTAGAGCCGTAGTTGCCGTCCACGCGCATGGAGCCGTCGCGGTGGTAGGAGTGGAAGGGGCAGCGGGGGGCATTAACAGGGATGAGGTGGTGGTTCACGCCAAGGCGGTAGCGTTGGGCGTCTCCGTAGGCAAAAAGGCGGCCCTGGAGCATTTTATCGGGGGAGAAGCTGATACCCGGCACAACATTGGCGGGGTTGAAGGCGGCCTGTTCCACTTCTGCGTAGTAGTTTTCGGGGTTGCGGTTAAGTTCCAGCACGCCCACTTCTATGAGGGGGAAGTCTTTTTTGAGCCAGACTTTGGTAAGGTCAAAGGGGTTATAGGGCAGGGCGCGGGCCTGGTCTTCTGTCATCACTTGGATAAACATAGTCCAGCGGGGGAAGTCGCCTTTTTCTATACTTTCGTAGAGGTCGCGCTGGTGGCTTTCGCGGTCATTGGCGACGAGGGCGGCGGCTTCTGCGTCTGTAAGGTTTTTGATACCCTGTTGGGTAACAAAGTGAAATTTCACCCATACACGTTCATTTTTGGCGTTAATAAAGCTGAAGGTATGGCTGCCAAAGCCGTGCATATGGCGGTAGGAGGCGGGGATGCCGCGGTCGCTCATCACAACGGTGACCTGGTGAAGTGCTTCGGGCAGGTTTGTCCAGAAATCCCAGTTATTTTTGGCACTGCGCAAGTTTGTGCGCGGGTCGCGTTTAACGGCGTGGTTGAGGTCAGGGAATTTCAGGGGGTCACGCAGGAAAAAGACGGGGGTATTGTTGCCCACCATATCCCAGTTGCCTTCTTCTGTGTAAAACTTTACGGCAAAGCCGCGTATATCGCGTTCTGCGTCGGCTGCGCCGCGTTCACCGGCAACTGTGGAAAAACGGAGGAAGAGGTCTGTTTTTTTGCCGATGGTGGAAAAAATTTTGGCTTTTGTGTATTTTGTGATGTCGTGGGTGACGGTAAAGGTGCCGTATGCGCCGGAACCTTTGGCGTGCATGCGGCGTTCCGGGATAACCTCACGGTCAAAGTGGGCCAGTTTTTCAAGAAACCAAACATCTTGAAGAAGCATAGGGCCGCGGGGGCCGGCGGTTAAAGCATTCTGGTTATCGGCAACGGGGGCTCCGTTGTTGGTGGTAAGTTTTTTGGACATTTTGTGCTCCTGTCGTTAAAGGTGTGTAAGGCACAGAAAATGTTGTATCAAATAATCGTCTGTTAAGATATGAGTATACGATATTTTAAATCTTGTCAAGAATAATTCTCAATAAATGATAAATAAAGCAGGTCTGGACATTTTGGCGGAGGGGGCTAAAATAATAAAGAGAATAAAGGAAGACGGGGAAAAAATGAAAATACCATTTACGACAATACCAGTGCGGGAATCTGTGGGAACAGTTTTATGCCATGATATAACACAGATTTTGCCGGGTGAGAGGCCGGAAGCATTTACAGCACAGCAGGGGGACTGCCGGAAAAAGGGCCCTGTTTTTCGGAAAGGTCACATTGTCCGGGAGGAGGATATACCGGTTTTGCTTTCTATAGGGAAAGAAAACCTGTATGTGTTTAAGCCTGTGGAAGGTTTTGTGCATGAAAATGAGGCGGCAGAACGTCTGATGCGCGCTGTGGCTGGGCAAAACTTGCGTTTTACAGATGTAAAAGAAGGGCGGATTGATGCTCTGGCAGCTGTTAAGGGATTATTGCAAGTGGATGTGGAGCGCCTTTTGGAAATAAACAGTGTGGGGGATATAACGCTGGCCACTTTGCACACTATGCACATGGTGCAGGAAGGGCAGGCTGTGGCGGGCGGCAGAGTTGTACCCCTTGTGGTAGAAGAGGAAAAATTGCAGATAGCGGAGCGTATTTGCCAGCATAATCTTGCGCCTCTTATACAGGTGCTGCCGCTAAAAAAGGCGCGGGTGGGCCTTGTGACAACAGGGAATGAGGTTTTTGAAGGCCGGATTAAGGACGCATTTGGCCCAGTTTTGCGGGAAAAATTTGCCGTATGGGGTTCAGATATTATAGGGCAGGTGTTTACGCCTGACACAGGCGAGCAAACCAGCCAGGCAATTTTGGACTTTGTGGCAGAGGGTGCAGACATTGTATGCGTAACAGGGGGCATGAGTGTAGACCCGGACGATAAAAGCCCTGCGGCCATTAAAGCCACAGGCGCGTCTATTGAAAGTTATGGCGCACCGGCCTTTCCCGGGGCCATGTTTTTGCTGGCCTATTTGGGGCAAAGTGTTGTGGTGGGCTTACCCGGCTGCGTGATGTATAATAAAACCACGGTGTTTGATCTTATTATGCCGCGGCTTCTGGCTGGTGTGTTTGTTTCCGCGCGCGATATAAACGCGCTGGGCCACGGGGGCTTTTGCGCTGGATGCTCTGTTTGTCGTTACCCATTTTGCCCGTTTGGGAAAGGGTAGGGGGGAAGTTAAGAAGTCGTGGGGAAAAGAGTGAAGCAATAATGGGAAAACTTTACCCAAAATCCTTTTCTTTGCGTACTCCTTCCTCAAAATACACACTGGCAGAATACCCAAAGTGGGCGGCGTATATACCAAGGCGCGGAAATGCATACGCCACACTTTCTTTTGTGTGCGCGTCCGACCCAAAGGATATGGGCAATTTTGCTTCTGCGGCAAGCGCCATAAAAACAGGGCCCGGGTAAATTTCTGCACAGGGCTTGCGTAAGCCGGCGGAAGAAATTTCTATGGCCATACCGGAAAGCAACAACGCCCCTACGCTGTCCGCCAAAACCTGTTGGCCTTCATTCCCCTGTTCCCATTCTTTGTAAGGTTCCAGACTAAAAATTTTAATAATGTCAGGGTGCGCCAGTATATGGAAAAGCCCGCTCTGTGCCATGCGCTGCATGGTTGTATAATACGCTGTGTAGTGCGCAAATTTTTCTTTTGTGCTAAGGGTATCCCAGTCTTCCTTACGCGCATCAAAACCCCAGGTGTCAAGAAAATGTATGCCAGCCATACGGTAATCAAAAGGCGCCATATGCACCACATGCTCCATAAAGGCCTGCTCTTTTTCCAGCCAGTCCACTTCTACCCCAAGTAGTGTTTTGGTGTGGTATTCCGGATGGTTGTTTGAGTGCGGGGCATTGCGTAACTCCAAAACATTCGCTACATAGGTGGGGAATGCCTTTTCCAGTTTTTCCCTGTATTCATTGGCGTACGAATACGCGGCTGGTCGTGGGGAGTGTTCAGAAAAACCTTGTATTTCAAGGCCCTTTTCATAAGCGGCGTGGGCCATTTCCCGCACAGTGTTCTGGCCGTGGGAAAAAAGGGTGTGGGTGTGGGTGTCTGCCCGGGGCGCTTTTGTATCTCTGGCGGAAAGGGGAGTATGCATATTGTGTGGCTTCTGATAGAAAAATTAGGGTTTGGGGTGGTTAAGCACTATATCAAATGCGTCAAACACAGCTTCTGTGATGTCTTCGTCACGCACAGGGTCGCCCAGCACAATAGTGGAACTTTGTGCATAACGGGCCGGCAAAGTATTAAGGGCCAGGGCAAACACATCCTGGTAATCTTTGGAGCTTAAACCTTCTATACGCTTTGTGCTTTTGTACTTGTTATAGAATCTCTCCATAGCCCTGATGACTTTCTTCTCATTTCTGTTTCTCACATTGGAAAAGTCAATGAAAGTAAGCGACATAGGATATCCTTTTGCAAAAGTGAAAGAATGTGCATACCATGTTAAAGAATCCCACAGAAAAAGCAAGCCTTGTTTTTTTGAGGCTATCCATCTGCATGGGCAGTAAAAGAGCAGTGCTTGCCGTTTAAGCATTTTGCGCGTAAACTTTTGGGAAATAAAAAGGGCCAGTATGCGTATACTTCTTCTTAACCTTACCCGATTGGGGGATCTTCTGCAAAGTCAGCCCCTTGTGCATGCGCTTGGGGAACAGGGGCATAAAGTCTCTCTGGTTTGTTTGGAAAATTTTGCACAAGCGGCAAAACTTTTTGAGGGGCTGGAGTTTGTTTTTCCTTTTGCCGGGCATAACCTGCTTGCAAAAGCAGAAAAAGACTGGCGTCTTGGCCTTGGGTTTATGGAAGAATGGCTGGCAGATTTTTCCGGCTTTGTTTCCCCGCCAGAAAGTATTTTAAACCTTACCCCTACAACAGGCGCGCGCCTTTTGGGCCATGCCCTTGCCATGCATTTTGGCATACCCCTTATGGGCTTTGCGTTGGATGACCACGGTTTTGGCGTAAATACCAATCCCTGGGCCACTTACATACAGGCCGCAAGCCTGAGCAGAGGGTGTAGTCCCGTTAATGTGGTGGACGCATTTTGCGCTATGGGTAATGCCCCTGCCACACAGTATGCCCTGAAACCTGTGGCAGATGCCGCCAAAATGGCTATGCTCGCCACATTAAAGCAGCAGGCGCCGGGGTATACGTCTTTTGTTCTTTTGCAGCCAGGTGCCAGTGAGGAACGCCGGCGCTGGCCTGTGGTGTATTTTGCCGCTGTGGCTAAAAAACTGCTTGAACACGGCTTTATGCCTGTTCTGACAGGAAGCGCGGGGGAACGCCCTTTGGCGGAGGAATACGCCAGCCTTACATCTTTGCCTTTTATTGATATGGTTGGCCGCACTTCTTTGCCTGAACTTGCGGCCCTTCTTTCTTTTTCTTCCCTTCTTATCACAAATGACACAGGCACTATGCATCTTGCCGCCGGCCTTGGCACCCCCATTTTGGCCATTTTTTTGGCGACTGCCCAGCCTTGGGATACAGGCCCGTATGCGGAAGACTGTCTTTGCCTTGAGCCGGACATGCCCTGCCACCCATGCGCCTTTGGTACACTTTGCGCCCATAAACATGCCT
>CAZJOG010000182.1:0-5200 GCA_964547565.1 uncultured Desulfovibrionaceae bacterium | reverse complement strand
TTCCAGCTTTTGCCTGCTTTCTACCAGGCATACGGCATGGGGTACGCCTACCCACACGGTATGGTATTGTATGGGTACATTGTGTATAAGGCTTGTGTTATCCATGCGTAAAGAATGGGGCAGGGGAAGAGTCACAGAAATATCGGCCAGCCATTCATTTTCGCCCGTAAGGGTAAGAGGGCTATGCACCTGACCATGTACAGGGCCAGAATCTGTTTCTAAAAGATTTTCCTGTTTATCTGTCCATCCCAGAAAAAACGCCAGAGCAAACGCGCAGCGGGCGGCATTGCCGCACATTTCCCCGCGGGAACCATCCGCATTATAAAAATGCCAGCGGAATGCAGGGTTGCCCTGTTCCAAAAACACCAGACCATCCGCCCCTATCCCGCGTGTTCTGCGGCAAAGGCGCAGGGCCAGATTGGACATTTCTTTGTGGGAAAAAGTGCGGGGGACAAAAATAAAATCATTCCCTGCACCGTGCATTTTATAAAAGGGAAAAGAAGGCATATATTTTCCTATATATTTTGCACGGGGTTAGCCAAAACAAGTTCTTGTATTTTGGCTTTCAGGGCTTTGGCGGATTCAACAAGGTTAAGGGGCATAGTAGCACCTGCGGCATTTTTATGGCCGCCACCGCCAAAAAAGGCCGCAACAGCACGCACGTCATCCTCCCCGCTGGAACGCAGACTGGCTTTGACTGTGCGGCTGCCATCCGGTTTTGTATCTTCCCTTAAAAAAAGCGCCACACGCACCCCGCGTATTTTGCGCATTTGCTCCACAATGCCTTCCATATCTTCTTTTGTGGCGCCGTAAAAGTCGGACTTTGGGTCCGCAAGGCTTACCACTGCAGAGGCAAGCTGGCCATTTGCCTCCACCTGCACAGCGGCCATAAGGCGGCCCCAGACGGCTATTTTTTGCGCAGTCCAGGAATTATCCATTTTTTCCCGCACGCGGGCGGCAGGCAGGCCGGATTCCAAAAGGTCTGCGGTAAAGCGTAAAACTTCTGCGTTTGTATTGCCAAAGGCAAATCCGCCTGTATCACTGACAAAAGCAACATACAGACCTTCTGCCAAAAGGCCGGTAAGGGGTATAGCCAAGGCTTTGCCTGCACGCGCCACCAAAACACCGGTGGCTGCGGCAGAAGGGTCTATCCAGTTGACCAGACTGGCATACTGGGTATTCCCAAGGTGATGGTCCATATTCACACAAGGCAGGTGTGCCACCTTGTTTTCCAGCAGAGGGCCAAGGCGCTTTGCATCGCCACTGTCCAGGCATATAAGCAGGCGGCTGTCAAAATCTGGCTGTCTGTATATTTTGATGGTCCCCAGTTTTTCTACCAGCCAGGAAAGAAAGGGGGGAAAGTCTTCTTCCGTATACAGGGCCACATCTTTTTTTGCAGCACGCAAAAGGGCGGCCATAGCGACCATAGAACCCAGTGCGTCCCCATCCGGGCTGGTATGGGTGGCAAGCACAAAGGATGTTTGCTGGCGCAGGGTATCCAAAAGCTCCGGGGGGCAAGGGACTGGGGGCATTGTATGTTCCATTTGCTGAAGGTAAAAAACAAACCGCGGACGCAGAAAAAACCGCAGGACAGACAAAAGACAGGTTATTCGGCCACAAACCAGTCCAGATCATACCATGTGAGTTCTTCCGGGCAGGTGGCTTCCATCATAGACAGGCATTTATCCATGCGGGACTGGAGGTGCTGCTGGTTATTACTTACAGAAACAACAGCCAGCCGCAGGCGCGTGAGGGAATTTTCCGTTTCCACCTCTGCTATGGACACATTAAAGGTGTTTCGCACTTTTTGTTTCAGGCTGTTCGCCACACGGCGCTTGCCTTTAAGGGAATCATTCCCGTGCAGGGTGTATTCCACCGTGAGAACACCAATTACCATAATACGGGCCTCAGGAGCGGTAATCGGAATTACAGCTCACATAGTCATGGGAAAGGTCGCTTGCCATAAGAAACGCAGAACCCGGGCCATTGCCCAGAGATATATCCACAGGGATATCCACAGCCTCCAAAGATTCACGGAGCAGATTGTCCATTTCGCCGGGCGCAAATGCACGCGGGGCGCCATTGCGGAAAAGTTCCACACCTGCAAGGTGTAAAACAAGGTCCTGGGGATTAAAAACCGCGCCTGAACGGCCAGCAGCCGCAACAATACGGCCCCAGTTGGGGTCTTTGCCAAACATGGCGGTTTTTACAAGCTGCGAATGGCCAATGGCGCGGGCAACAAGTTCCGCATCCTGGTGGGTGGGGGCCCCGTGAACGTTGATATGCATAACCTTGCTGGCGCCTTCCCCGTCTTTTACCAGCAAGTACGCAAGCTCCGCAAGCACTTCTGTAAGGGCGGCCGCGAATTGTTTTTCTTCTTCCGTGCCCTCTGTAAGGGTGCAGCCTGATTTCCCGCTGGCAAAGCCGTACAGGGTGTCGTTGGTAGACGTGTCCCCGTCCACAGTGGCGCGGTTATAGCTGGATTCCACGGCGCGGCTGAAAAGGTCACGCCAGAGGGCGGGGGCCATATCCACATCACTCATCACAACAGAAAGCATGGTAGCCATATTGGGGCAAATCATACCTGCACCTTTGGCAAAGCCGGTTAAACGCACTTCTTTGCCGTTAAGGGTGAGGGTACGGGAGGCCATTTTGGGAAAAGCGTCTGTTGTCATAATAGCGCGAGTGGTGTCTTCCAGACTGGCACTGCCCAGATTGGCGCAAAGGGACGGAATGGCGGCTTCCCACTTTGTCATATCCATTTGATGGCCAATAACACCTGTGGATGCAGGCAAAAGTTTGCAGGGTGTGCCGTATTTTTCCCGCACGGCATTTTCTACATTAAGCAGAGAAACACGGCAGTTGGCTTCGCCCTGAGGGCCTGTGCAGGCATTGGCCTGGCCGGAATTAAGAAGGGCCCCGTACACAGGTTCGCCTTGCTGGTGCGCTTTGTATAATTCCTGGGCAACCTGAACAGGAGCCGCTTTAAAAAGATTTTGGGTAAAAAGCGCGGCACAGAGAAGTGGTTCTGGTGAATACACAAGGGCTATATCATGGCGCGCCGGTGTGGGAGAATTACGAAAATCTGCCCGGGCAACAGCAAGCGCAAAACCCTGGGGAATCTGGTGCATGGAAACCTCCGTTCATAAAAAGGCGGGCAACATCCATTGCCCACCAGACTATTGACAATACCCGGCGGGTTTTGTCAATAGTCTGGTGGGTTGCAGACAAAGCCGGCAGACAAGCAGAAGAGTACACAGGGTATGTTTGCGGTTGTATAAAATGGAAGAATTTTACATAAAATTTACTTTTTTGGGTTAAATATCTTACTTTTTGCCCATGTTGACAAAAAAAAAGACGCGGCGCATAGTCAGGGAAGAATTGAGCCGCGCAAAAACATATTTAATCTTTTTTTTTATTCACTTCAAACATGGGACTCGTTTGTATGAAAAAGCTTTTCCTTTCTATGGTACTTACCCTTGTGCTGGCTTTCCCTGCAATGGCCGCTGTAAAAGATTTTAAAACATTTACAGCCGATGTGCCTGATGGCTGGGAAGTGATAGAAGAATCTGGGACTGTGAGCCTTCTTGCCCCAGGTAATGTTGCGGCTCTTACCTTTATGCATGCTCCGCTTGAAGGCGCCACAGGCCAGCAAATTGCGGAACTTTTTATGCAGCAGTTGAAAGGCCAAAACCTGAAGGACGAAGGGGATGACACCTTTTCTTTTACATTTGATGCGGGCAGTGGCGTAATTTCCAACTGCATAGTAAGCGCGGACGACACTGCCTTCTTTTTTATCAGCATGACAGGCGATGCCCCTGAAATTTCTGCCATTCTTGACTCCCTTACAAAAAAGTAACACGGGTATTCACAGAAATTTTTCTAAATGCCACGCGAAAGTGTGGCATTTGTCTTTAAAGGAGTTTTTCCATTTTTTGCTGTGCGATTTTTCGATATAGATTTAGCAATATTTTATAATACACTATACAAATGTAACAGGATAGTATAATGGCACTAAGAAGATTTGCAGATTTTCGTCAGGTCTTCGGGGAGAGCAAATGGGTGAATCAAACCAGCCGTATGGAGCAACGGGCCGTTCCTATACCTCCAGGTATTCGGGCAATAGTGCGCTTGTTATCCTCACAATCCTTACTGTTGTTCTTGGTCTTGTGCTGTACGCAAATGCCATGCGGCGGGAACTGGCGGATGCTTCCTGGCAGGTTATGGAAGAAGTATTAGGCCAGCAAAAACTTACATTTTTGTCCCAGCTTGAAGGAGAGGTGGCTGTGGCAGAAACTGTGGCCAGTCTTGCTGCCTATGAAATGCAGGGCATGCGGATACATGGCACATTACCTGCTTTTTTGAAAGAAGCGGCGCAAAAAAGCCGTTTTAGCCGTGTTATGCTGGTGGATGCAGAAGGTATGGGCTTTTCCAGTGAAAACACCTGGGTGGATATGAAGAACCGCCCGTATTACCAGGAGGCTAAAAATGGTCGGACAGTGATTTCCGACCCGTTTTTTTCTGTTATAGACGGCAGTACCGTGATAGATATTGCCACCCCCATTATGCTGGATGGGCAGGTAGCCAGTGTTTTTATAGGGACATATCTGACCCGGGATTTAAGCCGGCTGTTTTTTGCTGCTTACAAAGGGGAAGGCTTTGCGTATATCACCGATGCTTCCGGCTATGTGATAAGCCGCGCGGGTAAACAGCGTAATGGTGTAAAAAATAGTATGCTGGAGTACCTGCGGGACGCAAAAATTCTTCAGTATGATACGTATGAAAATATTGTAAATAATATGTATGAAGGGCGTGCAGGCAAGGCTATATATACGCTGCAAGGCCAAAAACGCTTTTTATATTATGAGCCGCTCCCTGTTAATGGGTGGTATATTTTTGCCACAGTAGCGGATGATGTGATTGCCGCACAGGGAAATTATCTGCTTTTTCTTACCACAGTTCTGATACTGGCAACATGTATACTTTTTGGTGGGCTTTTATTGTATCTTTTTTGTGCACAAAAAAAATATGCGGCACTTTTATATGAAAAAGCCTATTATAACCCTGTTACAAAAAGTCCAAATCTTGTAAAATTTAAAGAAGAAGCTGGTATTTTGCTGGCAAAACATACAGGCTGCCAGTACGCCGCATTGCGTATGAGTATACAGGACTTGGGCTCAGGGCTACTTCATCTACCCCG
>CAZJOG010000181.1:0-5203 GCA_964547565.1 uncultured Desulfovibrionaceae bacterium | reverse complement strand
GTACAGGCCGCTGGCCTTGTGCGGGTGGCCACGCGGGCAAATGGCAAAAAAACTTTGCCCCTTTCCACAGTGTGCAATATTTTGGGGGATAGCGGCATGGGGGTTGTGGATAAAGAAACCGGGGAAGTTACTATGCCAAGCGCTAGCACAGTTGCCCGCGCCATGCGGGTATACGGTTGCCACCCACGGCAACTTGCGCATGGCAGCCCTGCGCAAAGCCTGCGCAGTTTGTTTCCTAACCATGTATGGGAAATGGACGCATCCATTTGTGTACTTTTTTACCTGCCCAAGGGAAAAGTAGAAATAATAGATGATAAAAAAATGTACAAAAACAAGCCGCATCACCTTGCCAAAGCAGAACAAGCGCGGGTTATACGCTGGGTTATAACAGACCACTACAGCGGTTGTATTTTTGTACGGTATTCCCAGGGCAATGAAGACAGCGCGGCGGCTATAAACATATTAATAGAAGCCATGTGTAAAAGACTGGATGGCCATATGCACGGTGCGCCGCGTATATTGTATACGGATAAAGGTTCCCCTTTTGTCAGTGAAATGACCAAAGTTTTTTTGCGCCGCTGCGGCATAGAACCCATAACGCACGAGGCAGGCAATGCCAGGGCCACAGGGCAAGTGGAAAATGGACAAAACCTTGTAGAAACACAGTTTGAAGGGCGGCTGCGTTTTTTAGAAGTACCAGACCTTGCGGCTTTAAATAAGCATGCAACCGATTGGCAAATAAAGTTTAATGCAAGTGCCATACACAGCCGCCATAGGCACACACGCAATGCGGTATGGCAAACTATTACAACCGAACAATTACGGGTGCCGGAAAGCGAACAAGCGCTTAGGGCAGTTGTTGCCACCTCTATTATTGACCGCACAGTGCCAGATAACCTTGTTCTTTCGTATGCGCCCAAAGGCTACGGCAGGCATGAGTATAGCCTTACCGGTATTGAGGGCATTTTGCCCAAAACCAAAATAGGCGTATGTGTTAACCCCTTTGAAGCCCCTGCGGTGGATGTGATGGTAACAGCGCGGGACGGTAGCCAGCAAACCTATACCATACAGCCCATAATCAAGGATACAGCGGGTTTTGATGTAAACGCACCTGTTATAGGCAAAGAATTTCATGCCCTCAAAGACAATGCCACTGACAAAATGCAGAGAAAAATTGAGAAGGAGGCATACAACGTGGAAACCTTAGAAGATGTAAAAAAAGCGAAAAAACAAAACCGCGTTGTCTATACCAATATTAATATAATGGCAGATGTAGAAGCCTCACGCATGCCCCTTTATATGCCAAAGGTGGGGCAAGCGCTGGATATTTCCGGGCCAAAACGTGAAATTGCACCATTAAGCCTTATTGACGCGGCGCGGGAATTAAAAGCCACACTCGCCAAGCAAGGGCATACATGGCTGGAAAGCCACATGGAAACCCTGCTGGCGCGTTATGCAGATGGTTTGGTGCCTTACGCAGATATGGAAAATCTTTCTGCAGAATTTGCAGAAAAGGCGCGGCCTGCAAAGGTTTTTGACTTTGAACAGGCAAACCAGCGCCTGCAAGGGGTGGCATAATGAAAGGGCAAAAACTGAAAAATCTTTTTGATACAATCGGCTTTTCCCAAGGTAAAATATGCAGGCAATGCGGTTTTTCCGCTACGTCCCTTTCTTTGTTGCTCAATTACGGTTGCTGGCCAGTGAAGGCTCCGGAAAAAATGCAAGCAGATATTGTTGGGGTTCTAAAAAATAGCGGCCGTGCAGACGTGGAAATAACAGAAGCATTGGCGGATATTCCGCTTGATAACAATATAAAGCCGCCCAAAAGAGAAAAAGAGGAGAAAATTGTTATGATACGCAAGCAAAATTTGACCCCAGAAGCCAAAAGAAAGTTTGGCATTTTCAGGGAAATATTTTCAGAACAACTTTCCGACATGGACGATGTTTTTCTTTCCCCAGAACTTAGGTATGTGCGGGAAAGCCTGTATAACATGGCGCGTTTTGGTGGCATGATGGCACTTATTGGCGAAAGTGGCAGCGGCAAAAGTACCTTACGGCGTGACCTTATTTCCCGCCTTCAAAGAGAAGAAGCACGGGTTATTGTGATTGAGCCGTATGTTTTGGGCTTAGATAGAAATAAAGATATAAGCAAAGGGCTTGCCAGTAACCACATATGCCAGGCCATTATTTATGCTGTTTCTCCAGATACCAAGTGTGAACATTTGTCAGCAGAGGCACTGTTTAGGCTTACACACCGCCTGCTTAGGGAAAGCAGCCGCAGTGGGTATAAGCACCTGATGATTATTGAAGAGGCGCATTGCCTTACTTCCAAAACAATCAAACAGCTCAAACGCTTTTTTGAGCTTGAGGATGGCCTCACAAGGCTTCTTTCTATCCTTTTAATAGGTCAGCCAGAATTACGCACAACCCTTTCAGAAACCAACGCCGAAGTGCGGGAAGTGGTGCAGCGTATGGAAATGCTGCAACTTATGCCTTTGGATGACGCACCCGGTTATGTGGCACACAGGTGCGAACGGGCAGGGGTACAGGTGGCAGATATTTTTGACCCCAACGCACTGGGCGCTTTATCCCAAAAACTTTCCGGCCCTGCAAGCCGTAACGGTGGCACAGGACAAAGCATGCTGTACCCGCTTATGGTGGGCAATTTGGTAACAAAGGCCATTAATCTGGCAGCGGAGCTCAAGCTGCCCAAAGTAACAGCACAAACCATTATGGGAGCATAAACATGGCAACAAAAAGAATTAAACCCAACCTTGACGTGGCAGTGATTAAAACCCTGGCAGAAGCCGACAGTGCACTTGCACGCATTGCGACTTTTGGGCGCTATCTTGAAATCATAGAAGCCCAGCTTAATGAAGATATTGCCGCGCTTAAGCTAAAAGCAGAAGAAACCGCTGAACCTTTTCGCCAAAAAATTGTGGACTTAGAAGTCTCTTTAGGCAGGTACGCTGAACTTCATAAAGATGAACTGTTTACGGATAAAACACGCAGTAAGCAATGCGCATTTGGCTCTTTTGGTTACCGCTTTTCCAGTGAGCTTGATACCGTGGGCGGTGTTTCGTGGAAGGCCGTACTTGAAAAGCTGGAAAGCCAGGGGCTTACGGAGTATATCCGCAGCAAACCGGAGGTGGACAGGGAAGCTTTGCGCAAAGCACCGGCTGATATTCTTAAACGGGTAAAATGTACAATCCGGGAAAAAGATGTGTTTTGGTACGAAGTTGCAAGGGAAGAACTTTCAGAAGGCACAAACGCGGCGTAGGCCAAAGGGGTATAGTTATGAAAGAAAGACTTATAAAAACCATACATGTTGGCATACGCCAGCTAAAGCTTACAGAGCTTGAATATCGCGCCCTGTATGAAGGGGCGACGGGTAAAACTTCACTCCGCGATATGAGCGATAGTGAACTTGAAAAAGTTCTGCTGGGTCTCAAAAGGCACGGCTTCACGGTGACGCCCAATAAACGTAGCGTTAAGCCCAGTATTAAGCAGGACGCCCCGTATATCCGCAAAATACGTTCGCAGTGGCTTACCCTGCGAGATTTTGGGGTACTGCGTGATGTAGGGGAAGACGCATTGTGGGCTTTTGTGGAAAATCAAACAGGTACAAAAAAGGAAGACCTTTCGCCTGGGACAGCAAGTAAGGCTATTGAAATTCTCAAAAAGTGGATATTGCGTGTAGAACCAAAAAATGCTGCGTAACGGCTATGCTGGGGGTAGGGCAATGGGCGAAGAAAAAAAGACACTAAGCGGTGGGGCTTTCCTTGCAGACGTGGAGGAAGAAGCCAGAGAGCAGCTCGCAAAAGCGCTTCTGGTGTTTCGTGTCGACCACGGGGAAACGATAGCCGCAAACGTGGCAAAATCTCTTGCGGATTATTTGTCCATCGCATGGGGTGGTATGCCCATCTATATCCCAAAAGATGCAAAGCGCCGTGCAAGTATGATGCTGGATGAGTTCACAGGCGACAACCATGCCGAACTAGCCCGCAAGTATGGGGTTTCTCTACAGACGGTGTACAGGGTTATTAAAACCGAGCAGCAGGCCAGGCGTTTAAAACAGGGTAACCTGCTCGGCTAGACAAGCTTTTTCCGACCTGTTACAAACAAGCGGTCGGCACAAAAAAAGGGGCCTACATGACCCCTTTTTTATTTCACCATGCGAAACTCCGTTACAAAACCGTTCCGATATATCCCGCTATATCCCACCTCATTTCGGTATTTATCGCAGAATTTGACCTATGTTTATCTTATCAGTACTCACTTTTGTGAACAAAAGGGGTGCCCCTTCCCCCAGACCCCCTTCCCCTCCCCCAAAAACTTTTTTATGGTGAGTTGAAATTTTTTTTGATGAAGTATCCGTATCTGCACATAAGGGCAAACTAAATTTTGCCCGACCTCCAGATACATCGGCGCAACCCAGGCAGGCTTATGCGGATAAAACCCGCCCCTTTTATCCCTTTTTTGTACTACTTTTACCGCGGGCTCTGCGGGTCTTTGCGTTTTAAAGAGTATGGCCGGGAATATGTGGATACCCTTAACGCCGCAGGGCAAAACATGGTATTCTGTCTCTGGCATGATGAACTTTTCCCCCTTATGTACATGCAAAAGCAACTGGATATTGTCACCCTTGTCAGCCCCAGCCGCGACGGTGAATGGCTGGCCCTTGTGCTTGAACGCCTTGGCCTGCGCACTGTGCGCGGCTCCAGCACCCGCGGCGGCGTTAAAGCCCTTTTGCACACCGCCCGCCTTATGAAAAATCCAGACTCCCCCCACCCCATCCACGCCTGCCTCACCGTGGACGGACCTATGGGCCCCCGGCACGAAGTTAAAGACGGCGCCTTTCTTCTTGCCCTTAAAGCCCAGGCTTTTATTGTGCCTGTCCGCCTCACTATCCGGCCGTCTATCAAAATACCCTCATGGGATATTTTTCAGGTGCCTGTTCCCTTTGCCCGCGTGAATGTTTATTACGGCCAGCCATGGCAATTAGACACAGAAGAACTCTCTCCCTCTGCCCTCAAAACCAGTCGCGACCATCTTACCCACGACCTTGCCTCCCTGCCTGGCCTCTACCAGAACGGAACCAGCCCCCAACCCCCTGCCGCTTCCCGCCCGTCTGCCCAATGCCCCCCCGCCCCCGACCACTCTTCCGGCAAGGCGCATGGGTGGGGTTTACCCGTACCGCTGG
>CAZJOG010000180.1:0-5215 GCA_964547565.1 uncultured Desulfovibrionaceae bacterium | reverse complement strand
CACTGCCGGGCACCCCCACCAGACCCTCCAGCCCTGTAAGCCCATGGTGGGCGCAAAACTTTAATAAAACAGGCAGGGGGGTATCGGCGCTTACCAGCACTTGCGCGGCTTTGGGCGTTTTTTCCAAAAGACGTATCCCCTGTTCTTCCGTATGTTGGGGGCTAATAAGAGTAATGGGCAAATTTCCTTCCTGCACCAGCACATTACTGCCCCCGCCCAGTATGCGGCAGTCTGCAAACTGCAGATGATATTCCGCCAAAACTTTGGGCAAGTTTTCTGCATCCTGTGTATCCACATGGATATGGTACGCGGCTGTGCCGCCAATGCCCAGTGTGGTAAGGGGTGCAAGTGAGGGAGAAGGGGTAATACGCAACATGGAGGATTTTTTCCTTAAAAAGAGTTTGCCAGCTTATGCCTGTTTTTCCCAGTATTCTAAAAGACGAGGGCCAATAGTGGTGATATTGCCTGCCCCTTGGGTAATAAGCACATCACCGGGTTTTAATTCTTCCAGAAGGGCGTCTACCATCTGGTCAAAGGAGGGTACAAAAATAACATCTGTTTGCGAAACCTGCCGGATACCCTGCGCCAGACTTTCGCCACTGACCCCGGGGATGGGTTTTTCTGAGGCCGCGTAAATTTCTGTTAGCACAAGTTTACTGACACCTTGGAAACATTGACAAAATTCTCCAAAAAGTGCCTGTGTACGTGTAAAACGGTGAGGCTGGAACGCCATAATCACCCGCCTTCCCGGGAAAACCTGCGCGCAGGTGGCCAGTGTGGCCTGTATTTCTGCAGGGTGATGGCCGTAATCGTCAATAATCACAATATCGTACTTTTCGCCTTTACGCTCAAAACGGCGGCCCACACCACTAAAACGGGCAAGGCCCGCCACGCAGTCTCGGGGGTCAATGCCTGCTTCCAATGCAACACCAATAGCCGCAAGCGCATTAAGGATATTATGCACACCCGGCTGGGCCAGTTCTATTTCTGCAAAAAATGTTTCCTGCCCATTGGCTTCTTTAAGAAAAACTTTAAACCAGTTTGTGGCAGAGCTTTCGATAATTTCTGCCCGTATTTCTGCATCTGCATGGAAGCCATAGGTAATAACAGGGCGTTTTACAAAAGGTAAAAGACGGCGCACACCTGCATCGTCAAAGCATACAATATTAGTGCCATAAAACGGAACATTATTCATAAAGGTGATAAAGGCATCGTCTATAGCCTGCTGCGAACCATAGTGGTCCACATGGTCGTAATCCACATTCGTGACAACATTGATAATAGGGAACAGGCAAAGGAAAGAACCATCCGATTCATCCGCCTCTGCGATCAGATATTCCCCCTGGCCCAAACGGGCATTGGCGCCATAGGCGTTTAAAAGACCGCCTATAATCACCGTGGGGTCCAGTTTCGCGGCATCAAATATGGCGGCGCAAAGACTGGTGGTGGTGGTTTTGCCATGTGTACCCGCAATAGCAATGCCTGTACGCAGGCGCATAAGTTCTGCCAGCATTTCCGCACGGGGGATAACGGGGATATTTTTCCGGCGCGCGGCCTCTACTTCGGGGTTATCGTCCCCTACCGCAGAAGAGCGCACAAGAACCTGGGGTTCTCCTACATGGGCGGCATCATGGCCTTTGTATACCGTTGCTCCAAGTTCTTTCAAATGTTGCACAACCGCACCGTCGGAAAGGTCAGAGCCTACAACCTTATACCCAAGGTTTAAAAGAACCTCGGCAATGCCGCTCATGCCGGCACCGCCAATACCCACCATGTGGATAACGCGAATTTTAGGGTTGCGGAAGGCTTCTGTCATGCAAGTTTTCCTTTTTCGGCAAGTTGTATGGCTTCCTGCGCAAGGGTTCGGGCGGCTTCCGGCCGTGCAAGGCCTTTTGCGGCATTTGCCATGGCAGTGAGGGTGTTTGTGTTATGGAGCAGCGTAATAAGGCGGTTGGGAAAATCCAGAGCCGTATCCTCTGCCAGTTGTTTTTCAGAAAAAAGCAAAGCCGCACCTTTATCCGCAAGTGTCTGCGCATTTTTTGTCTGATGGTCATGCGTGGCAGAAGGAAAAGGGATAAGCACAGAAGGTAAACCTGCGGCGCATAATTCTGCAAGAGTTGTTGCCCCTGCGCGGCAAAGTGCCAGTGTGGAGACAGCCAGTATGCCGGGTACATCGTTAATAAAGGGGGTAAGGTAAAGGTCACACTCCGCTTTGCTGAACCCAAGGCTGGCATACGCTTCCTTCATACGGGGGTAATCTGTTTTGCCGCACTGGTGCAAAAAAGAGATACCCGCGTTTTGCAGAGAAGGGATAAGAGAAAGCATAAGCGTATTAATAGCCCGTGCGCCCTGGCTGCCCCCCATAACAAGCAGATACGGGGGCAGATTTTCCCTGCCCGGGGTGGGTTGTATACCCGCGCGGATAGGATTACCCGTTAGCAGGCATTTTTCCGCCGGGAAAAAATCCTTGCCCGCTTTATAGGGTGCAAGCGGCAGAGAAAGAAAAACTTTATCCACCCTTTTGCCTAAAATACGGTTGGTAAGACCGGCAAAAGCGTTTTGTTCGTGCAGGGCGGAAGGCACATGTTTTAATGTTGCCGCATACACAGTGGCAAAGGCTGCATAGCCCCCAAAACCCAGCACAAGATCTGGCTTAAATTCTTTGATAATTTTTTTTGCCAGCCTCACAGACTTCCACAAAAACCAAAGCGCAGGCAAAGTTTTAAGTATCCCACGCCCCAAAAAGCCTTGCGTGGGCAGGGGCTTAAAAGGCAGGCCGGCTTTGGTGGCAAGTTCCGCTTCCGGGCCATACTGGCCGCCCACAAAAAGCAGTTCCGTATCCGGAGACTCGTTGCGTACAGCTTCAGCAAAAGCCAGAGCCGGGAATATGTGGCCGCCAGTGCCACCTGTTGTGATAATCATACGCAGGGCCATGGTCATTCTCGCATTGTTCGGGAATAATTGAGTAAAAGGCCAATGCAGGCCATACTGGCAAGCAGAGAACTACCCCCGTAACTGATAAAGGGCATGGAAACACCTTTGGGGGGGGCCATACCCATCACCACTGCCAGATTAAGCGCCGCCCCCAGTGCCAGAATAAGGGTAAGACCAAAGGCGGTAAGTTTGTCACGCAAGTTTTCCTGCCCCATCACAATACGGTAACAGCGGGCAAACAGCATGGCAAAAAGTAACATGATAAGAGTTATACCAATAAAACCAAGCTCTTCACCCACAACAGCCATAATAAAGTCATTGTGCGCTTCAGGCAGGTACAGCATTTTTTGCATGGAATTGCCCATGCCTACACCAAAAAAACCGCCACTGCCAAGCGCAAACAGGGATTGCACAAGCTGGTAGCCAGAGTCTAAGGCATCCTGGAAGGGGTCCAGAAAAGCCAAAAGACGGCGCACCCGGTAGGGTGAATAAACAACAAGCGCCCCTGCTGCCACGGCAGCCATGGCAAGCGTGCAAAAAAGATAAATAAACCGTGTGCCCCCTACCAGACACATAAAAAACAGCAGGGCCACCATAATCACCGCGCCGCCAAAGTCTGGCTGCAAAAGAAGCAGGCAGCAGAGTACCCCTGTGACAGCAAAGGGAGGGATAACCCCCTTGGAAAAGGTACGCACCAGCGGTTGTTTACTGCTCATAAAATACGCCAGATACAACACCAGTGCTATACGGGCAAATTCCATAGGTTGCAGGGAAAATGGGCCAAGGGGTATCCAGCGGCTGGCGCCATTTACCCGTGTTCCCAAAGGGGAAAGGCAGAGCAAAAGCAGCAAAAAAGCCGCAAAAAGCGCAGGGTAGGCCAGTTTATTCAGAATATCACGGGGTATGGAGGCTAAAATCCACACACCAAACAGACCAACGCCGGCAAAAATAAGCTGACGTTTGAAAAAAAGGTATTTATCGCCGGCAAGGCGTTCACCCACAACACCACTGGCGCTTAACACCATAATAAGCCCCAGACAGAGCAACACAAGAGTGAGCGCCAAAAGCCACCAGTCTATAGAACCGGCGTTATGGGTATGCCAGCGCTCCAATAAACTGGGTGCAGGCGCGGCATGTTTTTTGCGGGCATTCGTTTTTTGCGGAGTTGTGCCGCTTAAACCGCCTATTCCCGTTGTCTGGCTCATGCAGGCTCTCCTTTTGTCAAGGTGCGCACCAGGGTTTTAAAATGCTCGCCGCGGGCAAGATAGTCTTTGTATTGGTCAAAACTGGCTGTAGCGGGTGCAAGCAAAATAACATCGCCATGCTGGGCAAATTTTTGGGCAAGAGGCAAAGCTTCTTCCAGTTTTTCGCGGTACTCCAGGGGGCAGGAATTTTCCCAGGCTTTGGTGAATGTTTCCCTGTACGCCCCATACAGGCAGACAGCGCGGGCTTTTTCTGCAAGCAGGGGTCTGAGGCTTTCCAGATCTCCCCCTTTAAACTTGCCACCTGCTAAAAGCACAATGGGACGCTCAAAAGCGTTTAAAGCCACACGCAGGGCTTCCACCGTGGTGCATTTGGAATCATTCACATACAAAATGCCGTTGTGCTCCGCCACTTTTTCCAGCCTATGCTCAAGCGGGGCAAAATGAGCCAGAGCCTTTGTTGCGTCTTCTTCCGTGACCCCAAAAACTTTGGCTGCCTGGAAGGCGGCTTCCGCATTATGGGCATTGTGTGGCCCAAAAAGCGGTGACTGGGGGAAACGGTTGAGGGAAAAATCCATGTACCGCACCTGACCGGCCATGTTAAAATTATCTGGCAAACCACGCAGCGAAGGGCCAAAAAGAGCAAGGTCTTCCTTTGTCTGGCAACGGAAAAGACGCATTTTGGCTTCAATATATTCCTTCATATTGGCGTGATAATCCAAATGATTTTCTGAAATATTCAGCAGAACCCCCACCTTGGGTCTGAGGCTCTGGCAGGTTTGTAACTGGAAAGAAGAAAGCTCCAGCACAATTACATCCGCTTTGGGGATACTGTTTTGACGACGCGCCAGAACATATTCAGAAAGAGGTGTGCCAATATTGCCCCCCACAAACACATTCAGCCCTTTGGCCACAAGCATAGCCCCGCAAAGGCTGGTGGTGGTGGTTTTACCACTTGTGCCTGTAATACCTATAACAGGTTCATTTTCCAAAAAACGCCAGGCAAGTTCTGTTTCCGCCATTATTTCCGGTTTATTGGCCAGGGGCAGTAAAGGTTCAAGCTGGGCCACAGCAGCACC
>CAZJOG010000179.1:0-5234 GCA_964547565.1 uncultured Desulfovibrionaceae bacterium | reverse complement strand
AGGGGTATATGCACCAGTTCTTCATAAGGCCATGTGCGGCACTTACACATAATGCCGTGGCCATGCTCGCCATTACCAAGGGGTTCGCCGTGGTCAGAGGTAAGCCAGAGAAGGGTGTTTTCCCACATACCTTCCGCGCGGATAGTGTCACACAAAAGGCCAAAGAATTTGTCGCACAGGGTTATTTTTTCCGCAAAAAGCATACGGACGTGGTTCATTTGCGCTTCCGTATACAAATCTTTCACCAAAGACATGGGGGGCAGCCAAATATCCGCGCCTTTATAGTCCGGATCATACGGGCAGGGCATATCTTTATCCCATACAGATGGCGGATCCCAGGGTTCGTGCGGATCCCAGCAGTCTATCCAAAGGTGGAAACTGTGGGTTTTATCCCGTTCTTTTATGAGTTTAATGGCTTCCCGGATATTTTTGGCAACTGTGTGGTCTTCTTCTGTTTTCCAGTATTGTTTATCGCGCAGATACTGATCATATTCCTCCCTGTTCATCGCTTCAAGCTGTGCGCCATCCGGCAAAGCACGCAGGCGATCCATAAAACCCGGGTCAGCAAGAAATTCATCCACCGTGTAGTGTGTGTACAGTTCGTCATTCACAAAGTGGAAGTTATCAAAGCCGCGCAGATAAATAGCTTTGGCATAACTGCGGGCAAAATTGGATTTATCCATAAACAAAGGGATGGAGTTATACGCAATGGCAGTGTCCACACCTGTACCCCAGCAGAGGTCGGCTATGGTGATGTCATTATTACGCAAAGGGCCCCAGCCGATTTCGTGCAGGGTAAAACGCCCTGTCATCATGGAACGCCGCACAGGCAAGGTGGGCATGTTGTCGCCATACGCATTTTCAAACAACACACTTTCGCGCGCAAAACGGTCAATATTGGGGGTTTTAATCCAGGTGTTACCGTAACAGCCTGTGTAGTTAAACTGCCAGGAGTCAAACATCATCACAACAGCGTTTTTAATATTTTGCATAGAAAACTCCTATAGATTTAAGGGCATAGACAAGAATTTTGTCTATGCCCTGTTGGTCAGTACTTTATTTCTTTGCCGCGCAAACCCCAGAAAGGCAGGAAGGCTATTGAGATATACACAATACCCAAGACAAACGTGATACACATGGCGTACCACCATGGGGTAGTGCCAAGCGCCTGCCCAAATTCAAAAGGAATAAGACCAGCGGTAATGGGCATAAAGACAAAACCCACTGCCGCTACAAGTCCAAGTTCAAAAGGAACTGTGGTTCTAAACTCCGGGTCCATCATACGCACAAGCACAAGGCCGGAAGTAACTGTACCTGTGGCATTGCCAAACATAGCCACAAAACGGTGAGGGGCGTAATCCTTAAGTTTGCGGCAACCCATCCAGAGAACACCACCTGTCAGAATTGTGCAGAGGAAGGAAAGCACAAGCATAATGGGTACATAAGAACCAATAGCGTCAAATTCCACTGCAAGCAGGGCGCCAACAGCCATAAAGTCCACAATAAAACCTAATAAGCGGGAGTGCATGTCCTGGCTGTGTAAGTGACCTACTTTAAACACACGCTTCATGCACACTTCACTAACAAGCAAACCCATGGGCAAACAGAAGAAAAAGGCAAAAAGTCCCCATGCCATACCCATGATACTGCCCGGTAACACAAAGCCTAAAACAGTGATTAAGGCGTACGCCAGACCATAGGTCAGGAAAAGCAGAGCCGCCTGGAAGGAAAACGTGTCTATATTAGAGCTTATAAAGGTAAGGCAGCCGCCACTGGGGCCACATTCTACTTCATACACACCCTTCAGTTCGTTTTCCGGTATTTCCCCTTCCACCACCATTTTTGTTTTACGCATAAGATAGGTTGTAAGAGGCACACCGACTATAACAGCTACCACATAGCCCATAGCGGCAAACGCAAGACCTAAGGGCACCATACCAGCCCAACCCGCCTGTTCCCAAACCGCGCCCACTGCCAATGCAGCACCAGGGCCTTGGGAGAAACCACGGTTCAAAAGCACGCCAATGCTTTCGTAAAAATTGGTGCCAAAAATGGCGTTCCAACTCCATGTTACACTCATGCCCAGTGTTGTTTGCAAAAAGCCTGCCCCACCCATAATAAACAAAAACCAAAGACTTACTTTAACAATACGCAAAGGGGTGGAGTCTTTGGAATTGCCAAAACCGGAAAGACCAAAACAACAGAAAGATAATGCAAAAAGGTGGAACACAACGGCAGACATAACTTGGGCATTCGGTTTAAAGGGGCCCAGCATGTCAAACACACCAAGGTTAATAAGCGCACAACCTACAATACCACCGCTCATACAGGCAGGCACAAGCCAGCGCCGCATAAGGGGTATTTTGGCCCGCATAATGGCTCCAATAATAAGAAAAATTGCCATCCAAAAAAAAGCCACAAGTACTTCAAACGGATACGGAGCCTGACCTACCTGTCCCATACAATTCTCCTTTGTTGGCTGGCAGTGTTTCCTGCCGGAAAAAAGTTAAAAAAATCCAGACCACCGTTTTTTCCGGTATGCCGGCAGGAAAGAAATCCGCCGGAATACCGCAAAACGGGGGGAGCGAAAGGGGGAATACCCCCTCCTTTTATAAGAATTATGGGGTGTGTTTAGAGAACAGCATGTTTTCAGCTATTCTTAAGGTCTCCCATGTAGTTGCGTAATTTACGGAGCATATCTTCCGCAACAGCAGGCTTTTCCCTGATAATGTTTTTCAGCTGGAAGGGGTCCTTTTTGCGGTCAAAAAGCTGGTCACCTTCCGGTACTTCTATTTTTGCACCCGGGGTACAGGTCCACTGGTCTGCACCGTCCAGAGAAGCGGCTTCCTTATACTTGGCAAGAGCTTCTCTTGTGTCCATTGGAGACGCGATTTTATTACTTTCCATAAAAGCTTCCGCACCTTCCACACCGTCCATGCTCATACGCATCATGCCCAGCATAGTGTCGGCGTCTTCCAAGCCCACCACCCAGTGGATAAAGGTGTACTCTTCCGTATACATAGCCCAGGATGAACCATAATAGCCGGAGATAATAAAGTCGCGGACTTTTTCTGTCTTGCCTGTCATCATGGGCCACAGATCTATACTGTGCATGCCCGTAGTGGGCAGACCCAACCAGTTGCAGACTGTGGCTGTTATATCAAAGTTTTGCACAAGGCCCTTTACACGTTTGCCGGCAGGCAGGCCCGGGGCTTTGATAATAAGGGGTATGTGCACCAGCTCTTCATACGGCCAGGGGCGGCACTTACGCATAATACCGTGCCCGTGTTCACCATGGCCAAGGGGTTCGCCGTGGTCAGCTATAAGCACCATCATGGTGTTTTCCCACAAGCCAAGTTCACGCACACCGTCTGTAAGATAGCCAAACCATTTATCGCACATGGTGATTTTTTCTGCGTACAACATACGGATATGGTGCAGTTCTCTTTCTGTAAAAAAGTCATCCACATAGCCCATAACAGGCACAAACATATCCGGGCCTTCATAATCCGGGTCATACGGGCAAGGCATATCTTTATTGTATACAGACGGCGGGTCCCACGGTTCGTGCGGGTCAAAGCTGTCTATCCACAAATAAAATGGGTGGTTTTTATCCGCATGTTTCAGGTATTCCACAGCCATTTTCATTACCTGCGCCACGTTCTGGTCTTCATCTGTCTTCCAGTACTGGCGGTTTTTCAGGTAGCAGCTTATTTCTTCCAGCAGGGGGCCAAGCACCTTGCCGCCGCTTTTGGCGTCTACCGTGTCGATTTGGTTTTGGGAAAGATAATCTTTGGGGTTAAGGTGGTATAGCTCATCTTTTTCATAGTGGCTTTGGTCCCCTTCATGCCCGTGCAGGAAATACACCTTGTCAAAAGAGCGGGTATAGCCAAACTTGGGCAAGCGGTACATGGGGCAGTCAAAAATAATGGCTGTGTCAATGCCTGTGCCCCAGCAGCTGTCCGCTATGGTGGTGTCTACCATACGTAAGGGGCTCCAGCCTGTTTCGTGCAGGGTGTGGCGGCCTGTATGCAGGGCGCGGCGCACAGGCACGGTGGGCATACCTTCGCCATAGGCGTTTTCAAAAAGCACACCTTCTCTGGCAAAACGGTCTATGTTGGGTGTTTTAATCCAGTCATTGCCATAACAGCCATTGTAGTTAAACTGCCAGCTGTCCAGCATGACAACTATGGCGTTTTTTACATCTTTCATCTCATCACTCCTTATTAATATACCAATTCTATGGACGAAGTAAAAAAAGACATACTTTGTTGTGTATTAACTCGCCGCAAGGTCGGCCATAAAGAGACGCAGCTTTCTGTAAAGCTCTTCCCCTACCTGCGGGTATTCCTTAATAAGGTTTTTCAGCTGGAAGGGGTCTTTTTTGCGGTCATACAGTTCGTCTTCTTCCGGCACAATAATGGCGCTGCCGGGGGTGCATGTCCACATTTCTTCCCCGTCAATAGTGGCGGTTTGTTTGTGCTTCGCGAAGGAGTCAATATCAATCATGCCTGAGGCGTCTGTTAGTGTTTTCCCACCTACTTCTTTCAGTGTACCGCTTGCTTTTGCCATATTGCCATGTGTGTCGCTCATAAAAGACATATCGGCCCGGTCAGAGGCAGTCCAGTGGATGTAACTCCAGTCGTCTGTGTATATAGCGGCAGAAGATTTGTAGTAACCGGCTATGGCAAAGTCACGCACTTTGTCTTTTTCCCCACGGCACAGGGGTAAAAGCGAAAAGCCGTGCATATCCGGGTGAACACCAATGCCCAGCCAGTCGCACACTGTGGGGGCCACGTCTACAGACTGCACAAACGCCTTAATACGCTGACCGGCTTTAATGCCGGGGGCGCGTAAAAGCATGGGGGTATGCACCAGTTCTTCATACGGCCAGGGGCGCACTTTACGCATAATACCGTGCCCATGTTCGCCATAACCAAGGGGTTCGCCGTGGTCGGACACCATCATCAAAAGGGTGTTTTCTTCAAAACCCAAACGGCGGATAGCGTCCAGCAGTTTGCCAAGGTGGGTATCACACACAGTCACTAATTCCGCATACAAAGCGCGGATGTGGACAAGCTGCGGTTCTGTATACACACCATCGCAGTCACCCAAAATGGGCAAAAATTCATCCTTGCCTTTGTAATCCGGGTCATACGGGCAGGGGAAGTCCATATAGACGGAAGGCGGGTTCCACGGTTCGTGCGGGTCAAAGCTGTCTATCCACAAATAAA
>CAZJOG010000178.1:0-5307 GCA_964547565.1 uncultured Desulfovibrionaceae bacterium | reverse complement strand
GGATAGACAGCTTTGACCCGCACGAACCGTGGGATCCGCCATCTGTGTACTCTGAAGACAAAAAATGCCCGTATGATCCTGATTACAAGGGCTGCCAGTCCTTCTACACAGGTTGTGACGTAGTGCCGCCCGATGGCAGCATGGACCGCCACATTGAGCACGTGCGTATGCTGTTTGCAGAACTTATTACCATTTGCGACACCGCTCTTGGTAATCTTATGGACGCCATGCGCCGTCTTGGTCTTGAAGAAAACACCCTTATTATGCTCACCGCTGACCACGGCGAACCCTTTGGTAATGGCGAGCATGGCCACGGCATCACCGGCAAGTGTCGCCCCTGGCCTTATGAAGAACTGGTGCACATTCCCCTTATTATCCGCGCGCCTGGCCTGCCTGCCGGTAAACGTGTGAAAGGCTTTGTGCAGTCTGTGGATGTTGCCCCCACCGTGTGCGACTGGCTGGGCATTGGCGTCCACCCGGATATGCAGGGTAAATCCCTCCTGCCCCTGTGCCGCGGCGAAGCGGAAACTATCCGCGATTGGGCTATTGCCGGTTACTATGGGTATTCCTGGTCTCTTATCACAGAAGAGTGGAGCTACATCCACTGGCTGCAGCCTGGACAGGACCCCATGCAGGCCCTGTACGATATGTACGCCAAGTCTGTGAATGAATCTTCCGAATATCTGAACAAGCTGGAAGGTGGCAAAGGCGCTTCCCTTGCTGAAGTGCTGAATGATATTGCGGCGGATAAAAAAGGCGACGCTAACTACGACGCCAAAAAGAGCCTTTCTGCTAATGAAGCGGAATACAAAGCCTCCATCACCACAGACGGCGCTGACCAGTGGACCTGTACCCCCGGCAGCACTGTGGAAATTCCGGCAACGGATGAACTTTATAAACGTAAGACTGATCCATTCCAATTGCACAATGTTATTGACCAATACCCTGACGAAGCCCGCGCTATGTTGCGTAAGCTGAAGGAAGTTATGGCAGATTTGCGTGCAAGCTAAAAGCTACTGAAATCCCCTGCTTTTTCACCGTCTTTGGGATGCTGAAAAAGCAGGGCCTTTCCCCCTTTCTTTTACCAAAGGAGTTCGTATGCAAGAATTAGGTTCAGCACCCTATCCATTTACCTTGATTGTTTCCTTGGGCTGGGTTGCCCTTTTCCTCCTTATTGGTGTTGTACTGCGTAGCACAGTGCCATTCTGCAGAAAATACCTTATGCCCGCCTGTATGGTGGGTGGACTGGTTGGTTGTGTAGCAGCGAACTCTGGTATTCTTCACACGTTAGGACCCTTTGCGCCTGACACTTTAACACTCCAGATGATTATTTATCATCTGTATAACATGACCTTTGTCTGCTTTGGTCTTACAGGTTTTGGTGTGGCCTCACAAAAAGGTCTTATGCGTAACACTGTGCGCCTGAGCTTTCTGACCACATCCGTGGCCCACGCCCAGTGCGCCATAGGTATTTTACTGATAGCCGGTTACAACCTTGTTTTTGGCACTACACTGCTGGAAAGTGTGGGCCACCTTATGGACAAGGGCTTTTCTTCCGGCCCCGGCCCTGCTATGGCAGTGGGCGCGGCATGGGAACAGGCCGGTTTTGCTAATATGGTAAGCCTTGGGCTTGCGTTTGCCGCAACAGGCTATATTGCTTCCATTATTTTTGGTATCCCCGCTGCAAACTACATTATGCGCAAAAAAGGCCAAAAGTCTGACGGCATTACCGCTACCGTGAACGAACAAAAAGGCATTTACCCCGAAGGCGAATGCCCCCCGGCCGGCAGTATGCGCTTTATGGTGTCCAATATAGACACCATGGCATTCCAGGTGGCTCTTATCGCTCTTGGTTATTTCCTGGCCTTTGCCCTGATAACAGGCCTTACCATGCTGTTCCCCATTCCTCCCAAAATTATGGGTATGATGTGGAGCCTGTTTGCCGTGGTATTCTGTCTCCCTGCGGGCCTTATTATGCGAGAACTGGTGCTGAAGCGCCTGTTCAGGGCCCAGCAGCTGTTTGACCAGGGTTGCCACAACCGTATTCTGAACGTGTTTGTTGACCTGGTGGCTGTTTCCGCCCTTGTGGGTATTGAAATTGGTGTTGTGCGTGAATGGTGGACCATTATTCTGATTGGTTCTGTGGGTTGTGGTGTTATTACCCTTGTATACCTCTGGGCCCTTACACGCAAAAACCTGGACTTTGCGGAAGAACGTTTCCTGGGCCTTTTGGGGCTTTCCACAGGTACTATTACCTCCGGCCTTGTGCTTGTGCGTATGGTAGACCCGGAATACAAGAGTACAGTTCCCTACGAACTGGGCCTTATGGCTTTGCCCAGCCTTGTGTTCAGTATCCCGCTTATGATTATTGTAACCCCGTTGCTGTTTGGTCAGGTGTATTACGGTACATCCTGGACCACACCGCTGTTTGCCTGCATAGGTGTGGTTATTGTCTTCACCGGCATAGCCATGCTTCCCTTCTGGAAGATTAATGGCAAGGTAGCCAAGTTCTAACACTTCGCGCGCCTTCCTGTACTCCCCCTGCCATGCGTATGTGTGGCAGGGGTTTTTTGTGCAGAGTCCAAAGCATTTCCGTTAATCAACGCAAAATACTCTACATGGTACTATTTGTCGCGCTGCGTGATGAAAATTCCTTTAAAAATTCGTTAGAAATTTATACAGGATAGGCTTTTTAGTGCTCTTTATCGAAAAATCCTCTCCCTGTCAGGCTTGACGGGGAAAAGGCTGTCTGATAAACATGTAAACAGGTTTGTTGGAAAACCGTTGTTCTGCTATTTTGTACATGCACGGCGCTTCGTTCTTATAAAAAAAAGGATAGAGAAAGATGGAAGTAAAAAACGCTATTGGTGTTATGTTTGATAGCTGGCAGTTTAACTACACTGGCTGTTATGGGAATGACTGGATTAAAACACCCAATTTTGACCGCTTTGCCCGCGAAGGTGTTTTGTTTGAAAATGCCTATGGTGAAGGTATGCCTACCGTGCCTGTACGCCGCTCTTTGCATACGGGCCGCCCGTATTTGCACGACACAGGCTGGAGCCCCCTGCGCGCCAAAGACACAATGATTTCAGACCTCTGCTGGGGTTCAGGTATTGACACCGCCCTTATTTTTGACTGCCCCATGTACCGGTTGCCCAAGCACGGGTATACACGCGCGTTTGACAAAGTCTGGTTCCTGCATGGGCACGAAGGTGACCACGCCCACTACGCTTCCAAAACTCTTTATCATTACAAACCAGAAGACTTCCTCACCAAAGAGCATTTGGAAAACGGCGATAAAATTATCGGCGGTAATGTTGTGGAAGCCACGCTGGGTGAAATTTCCAATTATCTCAAAAATCGCCAGTACTGGCGCAGCGCACAAGACCAGAACGTCTTTAAGGTGATGAAAGAAGCTGTTCATTATCTGGAAAACGTGGACCGTACCATGCCGTTTTTCCTTTGGATAGATTCTTTTGACCCGCACGAACCGTGGGACCCGCCTTCTGTTTATAACCCGGATTTAAAATGCCCCTATGACCCCACCTACGAGGGCGTGGACGAATTTGTCCCCCTGATGGATAAGGTGGATGGCCTGTATACAGAAAAAGAACTCAACCATATCCGTATGCTTTACGCGGAAAAAGTTTCCGTGTGTGACGCCGCCTTTGGCTACTTCATGGACGCTATCCGCCGCCTTGGCCTTGAAGAAAGCACCCTTATGCTTATTATCTCCGACCACGGCGAACCTATGGGTAATGGTGAACATGGCCACGGTATTATGCGTAAGTGCCGCCCCTGGCCCTATGAAGAGCTGGTGCACATTCCCCTTATTATCCGCGCACCTGGCCTGCCCGCAGGTAAACGTATACCCGCCCTTGTGCAAAACTACGATATTACCCCCACCATCACCAACTGGCTGGGTATCAGCGGCGCAGAACATATGCTGGGCATTGACCTTTGGCCGCTTATGACCGGTAAAGTGGATAAAATACGCGACTTTGTCATAGCCGGTTACTACCAGGCCGCCTGGTCGTTTATTACGGAAGAATGGAGCTATATCCACTGGCTGGCGGATGAACGCCTTGTCAAAACATCTGCGGGCCTGCTTATGTCTTCTCTTGACCAGGGCATGGAAACAGATTCCGTGGCTATAGAGGACGAAAAAAATATCGCCCTCAATATCCGTGCCGAAGATTTGGCCGCGTTTGCGGAATACAGCAAAACCCTCAGTCTGGACGGTGCAGACCAGTGGACCTGCACCCCCGGTGCCCGTGTGGATGTACCCGCGCAGGATGAGCTGTATAACCGCAAAACAGACCCTTTCCAACTGCACAATGTGATAAGCAAACACCCGGATGTGGCAGAAGATTTACTGCGCCGTCTGAAAGTTGCCATGGCGGATATTGTGGCTAATAGTTAACTTTTTTTGATGGGCTTTTCCCCCATGCGTTTTAATACCTGCAGGGAAAAGCCTGTCAAACCCCTTGATCGCTGCGGGGTGCGTATCCTCCGCCGCCAATAAAGGGTTGGTCTTTACATACACACGGTTTGCCGGTGCACAATACAAGAGGGTATGTCACGCTGTTTCATGTTCTTTGCTGTTGCCCCGGAAAATCGCCATCTTCAACAACCTGTAATACAAGGAAAAATGAAATTATGCTGAAAAATGCCCTTGTCATCATGTTTGACTCCCTGCAACACAATTACCTTGGCTGCTACGGGAATACCTGGATTAAAACCCCCAATTTTGACCGTTTTGCCCGTGAAGGCGTGCTGTTTGAAAACGCCTATACAGAGGGTGTGCCCACTGTGCCCTGCCGCCGCGCCATGCACACAGGCCGTTATACCCTGCCCATAGCCGGCTGGGTACCGCTGTCTATGAACGACACCACCATAGCCGACCTCTGCTGGGGCCGCCCCATTGACACAGCCCTGATTTTTGACTGCCCCATGTATCGCCAGCCCAAATATGGCTATACCCGCGGCTTTGACAAAGTCTGGTTCCTGCATGGCCACGAAGCAGACCACATGTTCTACGAACAGGACCCCCTGTACCACTACAAAGTGGAAGACTACCACGAAGAACATCTGCTGAAAAAAGCGGAAGAAATCATGGGCAAACACCTTGCCGATGAAATGGTGTATGGCGAAACCAAGGCGTATCTGGCCCAGCGTCAGTACTGGCGCGGCGAACCGGACCGTTATGTCCACCGCACCATCACCAACGCTATTAACTATCTGGAACAGGTAGACCGCAACAAGCAGTTTTTCCTCTGGATAGACAGCTTTGACCCGCACGAGCCT
>CAZJOG010000177.1:0-5321 GCA_964547565.1 uncultured Desulfovibrionaceae bacterium | reverse complement strand
TACCCGCGGGTACTGGCGGCCCAAATAAGCTCTGCCTACTGGAGCTTTTTGTGGATGATCCCCGCGTTTCTTTACATTATTTTTGTCAGCAGGTTTGCACACCACTACCAGGATGCCCCGCCGTTTTTTCTGTGGGGGGAATTCTTTTTTCTTATTGTGTGGAATATTTCCACCTACCTGATGTTCTGCGTTATCCTTATTATGCTTATTAAAGCCTACGCGTCAGACAGCGCGGAAGCCCAGGCCCAGCTTATTAACAAACAACTGGACATGCAAAAAACCCAATACAACAAATTGGTGCAATATATCCAAACATCCGCCACACTGCGGCACGACTGGCGCCAGCATATCCGCACCCTGACTTTTTTATCGGAATCCGGCCAGTTTGAGGAAATACAGGACTACCTTGCGGTTTATAAATCCCGCCATTTTGTGGAAGACGCCGAAGTGCTGTGCCAGAATATCGCGGTGGACGCCATTTTGCACCATTACCTGGCTAAAGCCCGCGATGAAAATATTCCTTTTGATATGCAGGTGAATGTGCCTGCGGATTTATCTGTGCAAGATGTGGATTTGTGTCTGGTTATTGGCAATCTGCTGGAAAATGCGATGGAAGCCTGCAAGGATGTAGCCGAAAAAAGCAATGCCTTTGTACGCCTGAAAATACGCCCTGTGCAAAACCAGTTGCTTATTTCTGTAGAAAACACTTACACGGCCCCCCCCAACAGCCAGAAGGAAAGTTTTTTCTCTACCAAACACCCGGGCCCTGCGCTTGGTATACCTTCTGCCCGCCATGTAGCGGAAAAGTATGGCGGTTTTTTAGATATACGGGCAGAAAACAACGTATTTTTGGCCAGGGTGGCCTTTTGCCTGGAAAAAAATGAGAAAAAAAACACCTAGCCTTTGTATTTTTTGGATTATTTTGCCAAAATAAAAAACCATGTGCGTATTACAGGAAAAAAACCCCTCTTTTCGGTAAAATCCTCTTCCTTTTTTTGCAGGCCAGGTTTATTTTCTATCCATGGGTTCTGGAAAGAACTCCTGTGCTTCTTCCACCTCCTCACTCTCCATCTGCACCTCAGAAGAAGCGCCCCCGCCCAGTTCGGTTTCTCCTTTCTCTACCGGACAAGCCTTTACATCTCCCTCCTCCGTGGCATCTTACCTCTCTACCGCCACCATGATCTCCACACGGACAAAGGCTAGCGGGGAAAAAAATAGCAGCGACCGGGCGTTATCTCCTGAACGTCCGCGCCATTTGCACGTTTTGCTTTTCCTTTAAGAAGACAGGGAATCCTCACCGCCTTCCTTCTCTCCTCCGGAGGGCGCCTTGCGTATACTGCCTTTTTATCCTGCGTATCCTGACACTGACGGCAGTTGCGACCTTTGTAGCTTCCCTAAGAGTGGCCTACACCGTGATGTGCTTTTTTCCATCACGCAGGTTTTTATATAAAACAAAGGTTCTTCTGCAAAAAACGCCCAGCGCTTCTCTCAACCAGGGGCGTTTTTTGTTTTTAATACCCTTAACGCATAAAGGTTTCCTGTTTTTGCTTTTTAATAAACCTGTACAGGGTTTGCGGGTGCATACCAAGAATACGCGCCGCCCCATGCTCCCCTGTTACCACATAATTACACTTTTTCAGGATATGTTCGATATACCTGTCTTTCAGGTCTTCCAGTCCCACCGCTTCATCAAAAATATGGCTGGAATCTGCCCCTGGAAGACCTTTGGCTGTGTGTATTGCCGCCTGATGGGATACAGCCCCTTCTGCCGACAGGCTGGCAGGCATGCCTCCCAGTCCACCCAGCCCCGGCAGCCCTGCCCCGGCAGCAGGCGTTGCCGGATGAACAGGCCAGATGGATTGGGCAGAAATTTGGGAAAGGCTGGGGATTTCCAAAAAGGAAAAATGCAAAGATTTACGGTAGGGTGCCATTTTTCTCTCCATAACAGCGCGGGAAATAACAGCCTCCAGCTCCCGCACATTCCCCGGCCACGGGTGGTCCAAAAGCTTTTGTTTTTCTTTCTGCGGGATAATAAGGGTATCGGTTGAAGGATCATCGCGTGTGTATTTTTGCAGAAAAAAACTGGCCAGAATCCATATGTCTTCCTTACGTTCCCGGAGCGGGGGGATAGGGATAACACACTGGGCCAGCCGAAAAAAAAGATCCTGACGGAATTGCCCCTTTGCCACCATTTCCGCAAGATTACGGTTTGTGGCGGCTATAATACGAAAATGCAGCTGTATACTCTGGTTGCCCCCAAGCCTTTGCACAATCTGGTTATCCAGCACACGCAAAAGGCGGGACTGGAGGTCAATATCCATTTCCCCTATTTCATCCAGAAAAAGTGTGCCTTTGTTGGCCAGTTCAAAATAGCCCTTGGTTTGTGCATTGGCGCCTGTAAATGCCCCTTTTTCATGGCCAAAAAATAGAGAGTCCACCAGGGTTTCCGGCAATGCCCCACAGTTTACTTTAACAAGTGGCCCTTCGCGGAAAGGCGAGGCAGCGTGCAGCACATCCGCAAACAGTTCTTTCCCTACACCTGTTTCCCCATACAACAGCACATTCATAGGGCATTGGGCCAAGGTTTCCGCCTGTAGCAGCGCGTCTTTTAAACCGGAACACGCCTGCAAAAACACCCGTGACTGGCTTTGTTTTTCCTGTATCTGGGTAAAGCTGAAAATGTTGTTCACCCGCACATAGTCTGTAAGACGCGGCAAAAGGGGGGACATTATACTGCGTAAATACTCCACCTTTTCTTCAGAAAACGCCTTTTCTTTGACAGAAAAAAAGAGGAATAAAAAAATATTCATTTTATCAGGAAAAATGGGAAGCAATAAAAAAGAATGGAACTTGGAAAACTCCTGGAAAGCGCTGTTCATACTTGCCGGCTTAAATTCAAAATTATTCACCGCGTATGGCTCATACACATTATAATTGGCAGACATATTGGGAAAACTTTCAATTTTTTCCCGTGCCATATGGCTGAGAAACAAAATTTCTGTTTCACTTGCGTCTACACTGGCCAGAACATAGGTAGTATCCATAGACGTGTTTTCATAATTACACTCCACGCGCACAATGCCATCTTCATGGAAGATGGCCAGCAAATACCCCAGCATGGCATGCAGGCCAGACTGTGCCAGAATATTCCCCAGGATTTCTGGGAGGTTTTTTTCTTCATTCTGTATACTATCCATTATTGCTCACATTTTTTAAATTTGCACGCCTGTTTGTTAAAAAATGTCCATAGGCCGTTCGGCTAAAACTAGCTCTAAAATTATCCTTTTTTCTACACCCGCTGTCAACTGCCACTAGCTCGCAAAAGACATTTTACCTCTATAAAAAAATCACAAGTGTTTAATGCTATATTTTTTCGGACTGTTATTACTTTCTCCGTATATCCGGGCCTGTAATTCCGCTTTTAACGCATTGACAGGCTTGTCTGTTTTGCGTATTTTTTACAGAAAGGCATTAAGGCTTGTGAACAATAGGGCAAACCTGTTTTTTTTCATGCTCTCTACCTCACAGCCGTAACCCCCTGCTATTTAAAACGGAGTAGAGTGTATGAAAGATTTTAAGAACGCTATTGTGGTAATGCTAGACAGCTGGCAATTTAATTATAACGGCTGTTATGGAAATGACTGGATAAAAACACCCAATATAGACAGGTTTGCCCGAGAAGGTGTGCTTTTTGAAAACGCCTATGGCGAAGGTATGCCCACCATACCCGTACGCCGCGCCCTGCATACAGGCCGCCACACCCTGCACGAAACAGGCTGGAGCCCCTTACGCATGGTAGACACCACCATTGCCGACAACTGCTGGGGCACAGGCATTGACACAGCCATTATTTTTGACTGCCCCATGTACCGTTTGCCCAAATTTGGCTACACGCGTTCCTTTGATAAAGTCTACTTCCTCCACGGCCATGAAGGTGACCATGACCATTATGAGCACGATGAGCTTATCCATCTGGATCCCAAAGATTTTCTTTCCAAAATGCAACTGGAAACCATGAATGAAAAAAGCGGCGCGGATGTTTTAAGCCCGCTTTTAAAAGAAATATCCTGCTACCTGAAAAACCGCCAATACTGGAAGGTGGAAGAAGACCAGGATGTTGCCAAAGTCATGAAAATGGCCGTGCAATACCTGCACCACGCGGACAAAAACCACCCCTTCTTTTTGTGGATAGACAGCTTTGACCCGCACGAACCGTGGGACCCGCCGTCTGTATACGATAAAGAAATGAAATGCCCGTATGACCCGGATTATGTTGGCCCGGAAATGTTTGTGCCTGTTATGGGCGATGTGGATTTATTTTTTACAGAACGTGAATTACATCACATACGCATGCTGTATGCCGAAAAAGTGACCATGTGCGACACCTGGTTTGGCTATCTTACAGATGCCGTGCGTGCGCTTGGCCTGTGGGACAACACCATGATGGTGCTTATTTCTGACCACGGCGAACCCCTTGGCCACGGTGAACACGGCCACGGTATTATGCGTAAGTGCCGCCCCTGGCCCTATGAAGAACTGGTGCATATACCCCTTATTATCAAAGCCCCGGGCCTGCCTGCTGGCACACGCATAAAAGGCCTTGTGCAAAACTTTGATATAGCCGCCACAGTCAGCAACTGGCTGGGCCTGCCCACCGCGGGTATGCACAGCATAGACCTTTGGCCCCTTATGACAGGGCAGGTGCAAAAAATCCGCGATTTTGTCATTTCCGGGTATTATGGTTCCGCATGGGCTATGTATACGGAAGATTATTCCTTTATCCACTGGGTAGTGGGCAAAAAGGACGCAGATTCCGTGTTGGGTCTTTCCCGTATGACCTTTGACGGTGTGGAAGGCAACGAAACCTTCCTACAAAAAAGCACCATCGCTTCTTCCGAAGACACTATGGATCTGGACGCTATGGCCCAGTATATCCACGCCACCAGCCTGGACGGCGCCCAGCAGTGGACCTGCACCCCGGGCTCCAAACTGGATGTGCCGGAAGACGACCAGCTTTTTGACCGCAAAAAAGACCCCTTCCAGCTGAAAAATATTATTAAAGAAAAACCGGAAGTAGCAGAAGAATTACTGCGCAAGCTCAGCACATACATGGGTGATTTAAAAGCCAGCTGATAAACAGCCAATGCGTATGGCAAAGGGCTTTTTTATCCCGGCATATAGCCATCCATCCTCCCTTTTTGTCTGAATAAGGAGAAATCTGACATGAGGAAAACACCCATCAAAAACGCAATTGTCATGATGTTCGACTCCTGGCAGTTTAATTATACAGGCTGCTATGGTAACACATGGATCAAAACCCC
>CAZJOG010000176.1:0-5336 GCA_964547565.1 uncultured Desulfovibrionaceae bacterium | reverse complement strand
GGCCTGTCTGGGGGGCTTGGACAGCTTGAGAAGTTTGGGAATCCGAGGAGGGGGGCACAGTGACAGCGGCCGCTGGCGCCTGAGGGGCACCCGAAGTAACTGGTGGGGTAGCTGCAGAGGTAGTTGGCGAGGTAGCTGCCGAGGTAGTTGGCGGGGTATTAACAGCAGGTGGGGGTGTAGCCGGAGCAGCAGGCAAAGAAGGCGCCCCTGGGGCACGCGGCATTTCTGCAGTTGCGGGAGAGGCAGGCATTTCCTGCGCTTGGCCGGGCAAAACACTGGGAGGGGCTGTTACGGCTGTACTGCCTGCCCGCACCTCTTGCGCGCTGGTTGCTGGCGGAGGCACAACCTCCGCTACCACAGTTGTTTCTGGCTGTTCGGCGGATGTTTTTTCTCCAGAGCCCATAAGCAAAGATTCTACAGGTGGCAAAGCCCCTTTCAGTATTTCTTCCGCACGGGTAATCCCGTCATCCATATCGGACAGGAAGGGAGCGCCCTCTACATTCGCGGTTCCCACGGGTGTGGCATCCAATGTGCCGCGCACAGCCTGGCCCACGTCTACCCGGGCTTCTGAACGCAATGTTACGGGTTCTCTGGCGAAGTTGGCCACAGCTACAGCCATAAACAACATAAAGAGGGCAATAATGGCCATAACCATTTTTCTGCTCATCAAAAGGCTCCTTATCCATTTAACCATGGTATGTCTTGTATGGGGTGGTTTTCCATTTTTTGCACAATATAACCCCAGAAAACTCAGCGAAAGTGCCTGGCATGGATGCTTTTTATCCGCTGCTGTAATTTTTGCGCGCATTCCAAGTCTGGGCTTAATTCCAGAGCGCGGTTTATTTCTTCCAGTGCCTGTGCATGTTTACCGGATTCAAATAAAACGCGGGCCAGATTAAACGCGGCATTGGCATCGTCCGGAGCAAGCTCCTGCGCGCGGCGGTAAAACTTTTCTGCCAGATCCAGAAGCCGTATACGGCGCAAATCGCGCCCAAAATCTGTAAAGGCGTGTTTATGGGCAGGGACAAGGCCCTCCGTATTTTCCAAAATACGGGTAAATGCTTGGAGTGCCTCTTTTTTTCTTCCTTTTGCGTAACGGGTCATGTGCAGAGTAAAGTCATCACGCAGCACTTTATCCAGTCTGGCTGCGGCATTGGCGCTTTCTTTGCGGGCAGGTGGCGGTGGAGTTTTTGCTTTAACCACGGCGGAGGCACCCGGCAAATCCGTATCCAGTGTATAGCCGGAATTGGTCATACGGCGCGATGCCTGCGGGTTTTCCGCTTCATCCAGAATATCGTCCAGTGTAAGCTGCGCCATATCCAGCGCGGTTTTGGGCTTTTTTGACGTTTCCCCCGTGGTGCGGCTTGCTGGGGCTGTTTCTTCTTTTTCTACTCTGGCATAATCCAGGGGTTCCGGTGCAGGAATACGGCTACGGGTTTCTGCCTTAAAATTCTGCCGGAACTGTTTTTCCGGCTGGATTTTGGGCAAACCGAGAGGCATTACCCGAGGCCCGGCGGGGTCATCCTCCCCCCGCAAAGAAGGGAAAACATCCAGCGCCTGGACAATATATTCCCCCTTGCGTTCACCGTGCCAGGCATACCAAAGCTGCCGGCGCTGGCCCGCAATAGGTTTTGCGTTGTAGTTTCCCAGTGTCCCTGCCTCGGTAGAGAACACCCCTATATAAACCGCATGAGGCATAATGCCCTCGTTTTTTCTTTCATGATACCGCTGGCTACTTATCAGAAATCACACCCTGGAGCAATTCCTCCAACAGACAGGGGGTATTCTCAAACCCATGGGGAAATGCTCTTGCCATATACAGGAAAGTGTACCGAATTTCTGGAATATTGCAAACAGCAGCAATAGTCTGAAAATTCTGCATTTTTCCTGCGAATCTCTGCTTTTCCCAGAAAATACGCCTATGCAGAAAGGCACAAGAAATCTGTATACTTCCCTGCCAATAAAAATTTATCCGCCAAACGGACGCTACAGATTTTTGCACGACAATAATTTGCCATTATTCCCATAAATTTACTAAAATTTAAGTTAACTTACAAAACCTTAATCCAAAAAAATAATACCGTCATATATTCTATGTTATTTCAGAGTATTAGAATTGGCACAGTCTTTGCTAAGTTGTGTGCAAACATGTTCTTTTACTGTCGACAGGCAACCTTTTAAAAACAGGGGATCTGTATGCAACAACTTGGTGAAGCTCCTTTTCCTTTTGACCTTTTTGTCGCTCTGGCATGGCTGGGTCTTTTTCTGGTTATTGGTATTTTTATCCGTAATAGCAGCAAATTCATGCAAAAATGGCTGGTTCCAAGCTGCATGCTGGGCGGGCTTGCCGGGCTGTTTATTCTTACAGGCATGAATCATGTTTTCTCGGAAGGTGGCACCCTGTTACCCAATGAACCTATTTTACAGGCTATTACCTGGCATATGTACACCATTTTGTTTATTGGTATTATCATGAATACCTTTATCCCACGGGATGAAAGCCCAAAAACAGAAGGAGAAAAGGGTGCCGGGAACATACGGTCCGGTTTTTGGATGGGCTGCACCTACAATGGCCTTACCGCTTTGCAAAAACTTGTCGGCTGTCTGGCTATTCTTTTGTGCACCTTTATTTTTGGCAAGCAGGTTATTGTTTCTTCCGGTCAGCTTGTTGGCGCGGCTTTTGCCGGTGGCCCTGGCCCTGCCATGGGCATGGCCGCTGTATGGCAGCAGGCGGGGCATCAGGATCTTATCAGTATAGCATTGGGTTATGCTGGTATTGGTTTTTTGTTTTCTCTTTTTATTGGTGTGACAGTTGTTAACTTTATTCGCCGTAAAATGTGTATTGAAGTTAACGATGAAGAATGTATCCCTGTGGATGAACGTAAAGGCTATTATCCCAAAGGTAATGGTGATTCTGCAGGTAAACTTACCTTTATGGAATCTAATGTAGAAACACTGGCTTTTATCATATCTGTTATTTTTATTGTGTATGTGAGTGTGTACGCTATTCTTACAGGTATAAAGCTTTTTTTACCTGTAAAAATTATGGCTATGTTGTGGAATATGTTCCCCGTTATATGTATTTTTCTTACCTTTATATTTGGTATGGTAGCGCGCACACTTGGTTTATTCCGTTTTATAGATAAAGGTCTTTTAGCGCGGGTGCAGGGTTTTTTGGTTGATTTTATGGGGGTTGCCGCCCTTATGAGCATTAACCTGAAAGCTCTTTTAAAATACGCCCCCATGATGCTGACTGTGAGCGTTTTAGTCATAGGCATCACCATGGTTTACCTGTGGTGGATGACCCGCACCCTGAAGGAAGACCCAGCCGGGAATCTGGCTGTGCTGACTGGTTGGGGTACAGGCACCGTGACATCCGGCTTTATTCTTTTACGGATGATAGACCCCAAGATGCAAACAGGCGTTAGTGTCCATGTGGGTGTTGCCCAGCTTTTTGTTTCTGCTTTCGGGTTTGGTCTTGCGCCGTTTCTTATGGCGTTTCACAATGGGGAAGCCTTGCTGGGCTGGACATTTTGGCCCATTATTATTGTATGTCTGATTGAGTTTCTTGTCTACACGGTTGTGGCGCGTTTGCCATTCCTCCATGTATACGGCAAAAAGGCAAACTTTTAACATAACAAAAAATCATAAGGAGAAAACACTATGGAACAACAATATGGCCCCATACACAATGCCATAGTCTGTATGTTTGACAGCTGGCAATTTAACTATAATGGCTGTTATGGTAATGATTGGATAAAAACACCAAATTTTGACCGTTTTGCCCGCGAAGGTGTGCTTTTTGAAAACGCGTATGCAGAAGGTGTGCCCACCATCCCTGTAAGGCGCGCCTTGCATACAGGCCGTTTTACCCTGCATGAAATAGGCTGGGCGCCTCTGCGTGCCTCCGACACCACCATAGCGGATATGTGCTGGGGCCAGGGAATAGACACTGCCCTTATTTTTGACTGCCCCATGTATCGCCTGCCCAAGTATGGGTTTACACGCGGCTTTGACAAAGTGTACTTCCTGCACGGGCATGAAGCAGACCACGACTTTTATCAGCGTTTCCCCCTGTATCATCACAACCCCAAAGATTTTGTCACCAAACACCAGTTGGAAAAGGCGGATGAAGTTATCGGCGGGCCTGTTATGGAACCACTGCTGCATGAAATTGAAGCCTACCTGAAACATCGCCAGTTCTGGAAGTCGGAAGAAGACCAAAATGCCCCCCGCGTGATGAAAAAAGCGGTGCAATATCTGGAAGATGTTGACCGCAACCTGCCGTTTTTCCTGTGGATAGATAACTTTGACCCACATGAACCCTGGGACCCGCCATCTGTGTATGACGCAGACAAAAGCTGCCCGTATAACCCAAATTACAAAGGCCCGGATCTTTTTGTGCCTATTATGGATTCCGTTAAAGGACTATATACAGAAGAAGAGCTGCACCATGTGCGTATGCTGTATGCAGAAAAAGTGACCATGTGTGATACATGGTTTGGGTACCTGCTGGAGAATATCCGTCGCCTTGGTCTGGAAGAAAACACCATGGTGATAGCTATTTCTGACCACGGTGAACCTATGGGCAATGGTGAGCATGGCCATGGTATTATGCGTAAATGCCGCCCCTGGCCGTATGAAGAGCTGGTGCACATCCCCCTGCTTATCCGCGCACCCGGCCTGCCCGCGGGCACACGGGTACAAAGTATGGTGCAAAACTTGGACATTACCCCCACCATCACAAACTGGATTGGCCTACATGGCGTAGCCACCCATATGCATGGCATTGACCTTTGGCCCCTCATGACCGGCAAAGTAAAAAAAATACGCGACTTTGCCATAGCCGGTTACAATGGTTCGTCTTGGGCTATGTACACGGAAGACTGGGCTTTTATCCACTGGCTGCATGACTCGCGCGTGGTTAAATCCAGCGCGTACCTGCTTGCCGGGCATACTGCCGGGGGAAGTATAAATAAAGAAACTGGCGAAGACGATATGGCCTTCCTGAAATCCCTTGCCAGCCCCATTGTACGCAAAGATGAACTGGAAGAGTTTAAGGAATACCAGAAAACCATGACCCTTGACGGCGCAGACCAATGGACATGCACCCCGGGTGCCAAACGCGAGGTGCCAGAAGGGGATGAACTGTATGACCGCAGAACAGACCCCTTCCAGCTGCAGAATGTGATTAAAAAACACCCTGATATTGCACAAAAAATGATGGATACTCTGGATGCCTTTATGGCAGAGCGTATGCAAAATTAGAGCATTTCCGTTAATCAACGAGAAAAACTCTGGCGGCAGCGAGAGCTGCCGCCCGCGGCGAGGAGTAG
>CAZJOG010000175.1:0-5365 GCA_964547565.1 uncultured Desulfovibrionaceae bacterium | reverse complement strand
GGCAATAGTGTTAAAAACAAGGGCAGGCTGGAGGGGGAGGATACAATCCTGCAAGACAGAATAACTCAAAAGATCCGCTTCTTCAGGAAAAGAAGGGGGAAGAGGCCTGCCGATGGAATGGACATCATACCCTGCCTGGGAAAGCACAAGGACAAGGGCCTGCCCCAAAAGGCCGGTTTTACCGCCTAAAACAACAGCAACAGGCTTTTCTGCCGGTTGCTGCGCCGCGGAAGAGACAGACACAGCGGATGTTGGATGCGTGTTCATTGCCTGTCCTTGTACCAAATTTGTTCAAAAGCCAGATACGCGCCGCTTTCAATATCTCGCACCCAATCTTCGTGGCTGGTGTACCAGCGCACGGTTTCCTCAAGGCCCTGGGTAAAGGTTTTGCGGGGGGTAAAGCCAAGGGTGGCCGTTGAGTGGGAAAAGTCCATAGCGTAACGGCGGTCATGGCCAGGGCGATCTTTAACATAATGGATAAGGCTTTCCGGCTTGCCAAGAATACGCAGAATTTCCTTTACCACATACATATTACTTTTTTCGCTTGCGCCGCCAAAATTATACACTTCCCCGGCTTTGCCGCGGGTAAGGGCAAGGTATACCCCTTCGCAGTGGTCGACAACGTGTATCCAGTCCCGCTGGTTCAGGCCATCCCCATAAACAGGCAAAGGCTGATCCGCAAGAGCGCGGCGGGTAATAAGAGGGATAAGTTTTTCCGGAAACTGATAAGGGCCGTAATTATTGGAACACCGGGTGATCACAATATCCTGGCCATAGGTTTCATGGCAGGCGCGGCATAACAGGTCGCTGGATGCTTTGGAGGCAGCATACGGGCTGTTAGGTGCCAGAGGTGTTTGTTCTGTAAAAAGCAGATCCGGCCTGTTTAATGGCAGAGAACCATACACTTCATCCGTGGAAACATGGACAAAACGCGGAATTTTGTATGCCCGGGCCAAATCCACAAGGTTTTGTGTACCCTGCACATTGGTGCGGATAAAGGGGGTGGAGTCATGGATAGAGCGGTCTACATGGCTTTCTGCCGCAAAATGGACAATAGCGTCCAGTTTGTGGGAAGCCAAAATTTCTTCCATGCCGTTTTTATCGGCTATGTCCGCTTTAAAAAAGGAGTAAAGCTGGTTTTGCGCTACATCACTTACATTAGCAAGATTCCCGGCATAGGTAAGGGCGTCCACATTCAGCACACGGTTTCCCTTTTCCAGCGCAAGGTGTACAAAATGTGAACCAATAAAGCCGCAGCCTCCGGTTACCAAAATATCCATGGCACATCTCTGTTGTTAAAAAGAAAGTGTTTTTGCGGCGTTAAGAGCAAGGTGAAAATCTTCCATACTGTGGGCAAAACTGAGCATGGCGGCTTCAAAAGCGGAAGGCGCAAAAAAAACATTGTTTGCCCGCATGTGATGGAAAAAACGGCTGTACTGTTCTGTATTCGCCTTTTGGGCAAAGGCAAAATCCTTAAGCGGCGCGTTTGTAAAATATAAGGTAAACATGGACGCTATGTGCTGGGCCTGAACAGCAACACCTTTTCCCTGCAGAATAGTTAAAAGCTCGTCCACAAAAGCCTTGGTGCGCACTTCAAGGGCGCGGTAGTCCGCCTTTTCCAGTTCTTTAAGTGTGGCCAGACCCGCCGCCATAGCCAGCGGATTGCCGGAAAGTGTACCCGCCTGGTACACATCTCCCGCGGGGGCAATACGCGCCATATATTCCGCCTTGCCACCGTATGCGCCCACAGGCAGGCCACCGCCAATAATTTTTCCTAATGTGGTTAAATCCGGTTTTACACCAAACCGGCCCTGCGCACCATGGAAATCTACCCGGAAGCCTGTTATCACTTCGTCAAAAATAAGCAAAGTTCCATGCTGGGAGCAAAAATCCCTAAGGCCTTCCAAAAAACCTTTTTCAGGCAGCATAAGGCCCATGTTCCCTGCAACAGGCTCCACAATAAGCGCTGCCACCTGCCCCTTGGTGGCGGCAAAAAGTTTTTCCACAGCCGCCAAATCATTATAAGGCGCAAGTAATGTTGCCGCCACCGTATCCGCCGGTACACCCGGCGTGCCGGGTATGGAAAGCGTGGCTACCCCTGAACCTGCACTTGCCAGAAAAGCGTCCGCATGGCCATGGTACCCGCCAATAAATTTTATAACTTTTTCCCGGCCTGTTACCGCCCGCGCTAACCTAAGGGCGCTCATGGTGGCCTCTGTGCCGGAATTAACCATACGCACCATTTCCAAAGCCGGCATAGCGCTGCGTATGGCTTCCGCCAGTTCCACCTCTACCGGACACGGCGCACCATAGCTTGTTCCCCGTGGCAAAGCCTCCATCAGCGCTTTTGTCACAGCCGGATGGGAGTGTCCCAAAAGCATAGGCCCCCAGGAAAGCACAAAGTCTACCATGTCCTGGCCGTCTACTGTAACAATATGGCTGCCTTCCGCTTTTGCGATAAAAAGCGGCTCTGCCCCCACACTCTTGCAGGCACGCACAGGGCTGTTCACCCCACCGGGGATTACACGTTGCGCCCGTTCAAAAAGGGCGTGGGAAAGATTGTCCATGGATTTCCTTAAAAAGCAACCGCCTGCACGGTGCTAAAAATATTTCATGCTGGTTTTTTTCAGCTCTTGTATACTTTCCAGCCGGGCATAACTTTGAGCAAGCCTGCCCAATTCTGTAGCGGCAAGCTCCTGTATCACAGCCCCCGCGTCTTCCTCACTTTTGCCATGCACCATGGTGTACAGGGTGTAAGGCCAGTCAGGTGCAGATGTTGGGCGGAAATAACAATGCGATACCCGGCTGTGCTGCGCGGCAGCTTTGCCTGCTTTATCCGCATCTTCTTCCGCCACTTCCCACGCCACCATACAGTTATGCGTGTAGCCAGACTTCTGGTGCTTAATACTTGCCCCAAAACGACGTATAGCCCCGCTTTCCTTTAAAGAAGCAAGCAGCGCCAGCACGTCTTTTTCCTCACAGCCAACTTCTGCCGCAATGTCCGCGTATGGCGTAAGACTTGCCGGCAAATTATGCTGCACAATATGCAAAATAGCTCGTTCCTGTTCGGTAAATTCCATACCGGTTTTATACCCCGAGTTTGTGGAAAGAGCAAGCGCCGCGGTGGCAATCTATCCGCCTTTCCCTTCCCCCTTCATAAAAGAAAAACTTGTATGGTAAGCTTTCCTGCTTGACTTACAACTCTAAGGACGGCAAAATATTTGCATCAATCTTAAGGGGGGGGTTTGTGGCATACGAAAAAGAACAATTAGAGGTTTACCCGTATTTTGATCTGGAATCCTTTCTTTCCATGCTCCAGGAAACACGCATAGGCGGACAGGTGATGGAAGACCTTGCCAAAGCGTGGGAAGTTTTCTCTTCCCGCCTGCATACCATAAAACTGCAAATTGGTAAGGAAAGTTACCTTGTGATATGGCTGGACGAAGACGTGGAAACCCAGATTGACGAACTGTGGGCCAAATCCCCCTCCGAGGGTTTTCGTCTTAATGTTCTGGCCCAAAGCCTGTGCATGAATGCCGTTTATCAGGTTTTGCCGGAAGTGGAAGAAGCCGGCTGCGCACCAGCCCCCAAACCTACCCAGGAACTTAAAGACGCCCTTGAGGCAGAAGGTATCCCCTACGCCCTTGGTGGACCGGGCCTTTCCCGCAAATTCAGCGTGCTCACCTATGGCAAATTCCGCGGCGCATGCGATATTTGCCACCTGAAAGCAGAATGCCCCAAGGCCCTTGCTAAAGAAGAATCCTTCCATTCCGTGGAATTACCGGGTTTTGAATAGTATGCGTGAATTTTTTGTGCACCTGTACAAGGCGTTTTTTTATTCCCTGCAAGGTTTGCGTGTGGGGTGGCAAGGTGTGGCCATGCGTCAGGAAATGCTGATGTTTATCCCCCTGCTGGCCGCCCTGCTCCTTTTGGGCAAAAGCGTGTGGGAATGGTTTTTTTGCCTGTCCCTCTGGGCTCTGGTGATTGTGGTAGAACTTCTTAACACCGCCATTGAAAAAACCCTGGACAGAATCAGCACCGAATACTCCCCCCTCACCAAGGACGCCAAAGACCTTGGCTCCGCCGCCGCCTTTACCGCCATCCTTATTAATATCGGCGTGTGGATTTTTATGTTCGGGCCAGACTTTCTTCTGCTTTTTGGCATAGTTGTGCCTGATACCGCCCCCCATATCAGTATATTATAACAGGATTCTCCCATGGAAAATATCCACAAAATGCGCCTTCTTACCCCCGGCCCTACACCTATCCCAGATTCCGTCCGCCTCTCTATGGCCGAACCTATGGTGCACCACCGGAAAGAGGCCTTCAAAGAAACCCTGGCCGAAAACCAAATTCTTCTCAAAAAACTTTTTGGCACCTCACAAGAAGTCCTTACCCTCTCCAGCTCTGGCACTGGCGCTATGGTTGCCGCCGCCCACGGCCTCTTTGCCCCGGGCGAAACCGTGCTTGTTGCCCAGGCCGGTAAGTTTGGCGAACGCTGGGAAGAAATTGCCACAGCCCACGGCCTGCACGTTATCTCCCTCACCGCCCCCTGGGGACAACCCATTACAGCAAACCGTATTGAACAGGCCCTGCACGAAAACCCCACTGTATCCGGCCTTTTTATCCAACTTTCCGAAACTTCCACAGGCGTGCAACACCCTGTTCAGGAAATTGCCGCCATTACCCGCAAAACCAATACCCTGCTTGTGGTAGACGGTATTTCCAGCGTGGGCATCAGCCCCGCCCCTATGGACGAATGGGGCATAGACTGCCTGCTTACTGGCTCCCAAAAAGGCCTTATGGTGCCACCTGGGCTTGCCCTTATTGCCCTCTCCGAACGCGCATGGCACAAAACCGCCTCCGTCCCCCCTACTTCCTTTTATTTTGACCTGCCCGCAGAACGTAAAAATTGCCTCAAAAACCAAACCCACTTCACATCCCCCGTCAGCCTCATTATGGCCCTCCACGCCGCCCTGCAACATATATTCGCAGACGGCCTGCCCGCCCTCTACCGTAAACAATGGGCCCTGACCCAACTCACCCGCACCGCCATCCACACCATGGGCCTTAAACCCTTCGCCCCTACCCACTATACATGGGGCCTTACAAGCATCGCTATGCCAGAAGGTATCAAAGCCTCCGATATTACCAAAAAAGCCCAGCAAAACTGGAATGTGATACTCACCGCAGGGCAGGAACCTATGAAGGACGAAATGATACGCCTGGCACACATGGGCTACGTGGACTTTGCCGATATACTCGCCGGCCTTGTCGCACTCCAAAACTCCATGCCCCAAGGCACAACCTCCCCCACCTTCCTTGATGCGGCTATGGACGCCTACAAAAACGCTATGGAGAGCTG
>CAZJOG010000174.1:0-5368 GCA_964547565.1 uncultured Desulfovibrionaceae bacterium | reverse complement strand
CCCCATACAACGTGTAGAGGCGCCAGTAAAAGCGCCTTTTTCATACCCAAAAAAAAGCGAACTGAGCAAAGTTTCCGGCAAAGCGCCACAGTTAATTTTGACATACGGTGCATTGGCGCGTGGGGAAATACCTTGTATGGAGTCTGCAATAATTTCTTTCCCTGTACCTGTTTCGCCATAAATAAGAACAGTGGCATCTGTTTGAGAAACAAGTTCAATCTGCGACCATACATTTTGCATATCCGGGCATTTTTGCAATAATTCATTGGCTTTTTCTTTTTTTTCATCCGCAAATGTCAGCACAAGAGAATTGGAGAGAATTTCTTTAAACGGGCCTGTGGCAAAATCAAATAAACGTTCAGCCAAATCATTGTGTGTAAAAGCATTTTCGGTATCTGCAAAAAATAAAAAATAATAGCTGATAAAATCTTCCGAATAGGTGTGCATACGTAAAACACTTTTATGCCGTGTAATGGGCAAATCTTCCTGGGAAATATGAAAAGGATGTATACTGTACGGTGACTGCAAAGCACCTGAATGCGGGGCAAGAATACGGGAAAACATATAGCTTACATCAGGGTAAAGTTTTTCCATAAGTATATCCTGCCCCTGTGCTGAAGTGCCGATATACAAGTTTTTATGGCTTTTGGTATTAAGGCCCAGGTAATTTATACGGGAAATAGAAAAAGGGGCCAGTTCTTCACAAATTGCGTGTAACGCGCTGTTTAAACCAGATTCCATATACTCTTTTTTTGTTTTCTCACGCAAGTGCTCTAAATCCAAAAAAGCGTCAGACTTTGGCATGTTTTTCTCCATACAAATTTTCGCTATAAATAGAAAATATCCCTTCTTGTGTCAATATTTTTTCGATATTTCATAAACAAAAGAAATAGTAAATCTATGGAATTACAGACTATCGCTCTTGGTATATTTTTTGCTTCAAAGAGGCAAGAAATGTTTCATAAAACATGCCCCTTCTATGCTCTCTCATTATAAAAATTTCACAACTAACCGCATGGTTATTCGCTCTGGTGGTTCAAAAGTCGGCACAGGGTTCACGCCCTTGCCATATATGCGCACCCCTAATTATGGAGAGTTGTATGAAAAAAACTTCGGCTTTATTCCTGCTTTTGGTTTTTCTTTTCCCTGTTGCCGCTTTTGGTGAAGAAGCCTACAAATTCACCAAGCCCATCACCATTTATACAGCCGCCCCTTCCGGAATCCCCACGGATATTATGCTGCGTATGATCACCGGGCGTATGGAAAAAGAGCTTGGGGTCAGTGTTAACATTATCCCTTCCCCGGGTGGTGGCGGGAACACATGCCTTCTGAAAACCCTTGCCGCCCCGCACGATGGCCATACCTACACCTGGACATCCAGCTACAAGCTTATGGCAGCCAATTTATTTAAAGTGGACCGCGTGGCGTATGAAGAAATGATACCTGTGGCGCGGATGGGGCATGGAAACTTCCGCCTGGTTGTTAAAAGCGGCCAGTATAAGGATTTTGATGCCTTGCTTGAAGCGGCCCGCCAAAACCCGGGTAAACTTAACATAGCCATTATGAGCCATAAAACAGGTATTTTTGCCACCCCTGTGGCAGAAATAGAAAAACGCTGGGGTGTAAAGTTTAATTATGTTACCTTCCAGGATAATGGCGCTGTTACAGCGGCACTTCTTGGTGGCCACATTGATGCGGCAGTTTTTCTTACCACTATGGGTGGGTCTGAGGCTATACTGAATATCACAGGCCGAGATGTGCCTGCGCTTCAAGGTGTTCCTACCCCGGAATCTTTGGGGAAAGAACCTATCCCCATGAGCACAGACATGGCTATTCTTGCCCCCTCCGATGCACCCAGAGAGGCTTTGGAGACCTTTGCGGCAGCGTTTTATAATGCCATGGCAAATAACCCTGAACTGGAAGACATAGCCCTGAAGGCAGACTGGTACCTTGCCCCGGGCCAAAGCATACCAGAACTTCAGGAAGACTGGAAAACCGGCCGGGCGGATATCCAGTCGCTAAAAGACAGCGGGTTATTTGATCTTAGTGGTGAAGGCCAATAAAGCAAACAGACAAGCATCCCGGGAAAGCAACAAAAAACAAACTGTTCCGGGATGCTTCTCTGCTAGCGCATTTCCTTCTTGATTGGCGAATACCCCGGGATATTTTGGGATTACCCTGGCCTGATACGACTTTTTACTTGTTGAGATACAATATGGATATACGTCAAATAAAACAGGATATTATTCTGGGTTTTGGTTCTGTTGCGCTGGGTTTTGCGGGCATTATGATGACCCTGCATTTTGCAGACACCACAAACCCCGGTATTGACGGCAAGTTTGTGCCGTATTTTGCGGCATCGCTGGCTGTTATATTTGGTCTTGCCATGGTGGGGGTGGCATTTTTCCAGCTTAAAAAAGCAAAAGCTCTGCAGGTTCAAGAAACAAATACTGTACGGGAACCTCTTTTGTCTTCACGCGCTGTTATACTTTGGTGTATGATAACTGTGTATTTTTTGGGTGTTACCATAGTGGGCTATGTTGTTTCCTCCATAGCCATGATTCTGGTTACTATTCCTTTTTTTGGGTACACAAAAAAGTCTGTTATTTGTATTATTGCATGCCTGTTGCCTGTATGTGTGTGGGTGCTGTTTACAAAATTTGCAGGGGTTCCCATGCCCATTACCCTGTTATTCTAACCAATAGTCAAGGTATTATTTTATTATCTGAAAAAAGGAAACAACATGATCAGCGCATGGTTTTTAGATGTGATAAGCGGCATAGGCACAGCCATGGATCCTATTGTGTTTATCAGCGCTTTTATTGGCGTGGTCTGGGGGGTCTTTTTTGGGCTGATCCCGGGTCTTGGCCCTGGTATTGCTATGGCTGTTGCCATACCTCTTACCTATACCTTAAACCCCATAGCCGCCATTGGTATGCTGCTTGGCATATACAAAGGGGGGAACTACGGGGGCTCTATTTCCGCCATTCTTATTAACACACCAGGCACAGCAGCGGCCACAGCCACGCTTTTAGATGGTTACCCCATGGCGCTTAAAGGCCAGTCCGGCAAGGCGTTAAAATGCGCGCTTTTTGCTTCCTGTTTTGGGGACGCGCTTTCCATTCTTATCCTGCTTGTTCTGGCGCAACCTATTGCCGCCCTTGCGCTCAAGCTTAGCCCCGCGGATATGTTTGCCCTTATGTTTTGTGTGCTGTGCATTATTTCCACAGTGGTGGGCGGCAACCCTTTAAAAGGTGTTATTTCCTGCAGCCTTGGCATGTTGCTTGCCTGTGTGGGTACAGATGTGGTAACAGGCGACAGCCGGTTTACCTTTGGTTTTATGTATCTGGACGACGGAATCCCACTTATCCCTATGTGCATAGGGCTTTTTGCCATGGTGGAAGTGCTGAGCCAGGTGGAGAAAAAACATTCTGCGGCAGAAAAAGGCAAGTCTCTGCTGCCACCACCCAACTGCCCCAGTGATAAACGTATGACCAAAAGCGATTGGAAACGCTGCCTGCCTGTATATTTTCAATCCAGCGGTATTGGGGCACTTATAGGCGCCTTGCCGGGCACAGGGCAGATTCTTGCCGCGTATTTAAGTTACACCAATGCCAAACGCCGCTCCAAGTACCCGGACGAATTTGGTAAAGGGTCGGTCGAGGGTGTGGCAGCCGCAGAAGCCGGCAATAACGCGGTTTGTGGCGGGGCGCTTATCCCCCTGCTCACCCTTGGTATCCCCGGGGAGGCCACACTGGCTATTATGCTGGGCGCGCTTACCATACACGGTGTTGTGGTAGGGCCTACCATATTCCAGGATTCCCGGGCTATTGTGTTTGGTATTTTCGGGGTGCTTTTGGTTTCCATTTTTATGCTGGCATTTGCAGGGTTTTTCTTTATCTGGTGCGGGGAAAAACTTATTAAAATCCCCCAGGCTATTGTGCTGCCCTGTGTGGTGTCCCTTTGCGCCATTGGCTGCTACGCTATCACCAACCGCGTGGAAGACTTGTACGCTATGTCTGCGTTTATGATAGCAGGCTATTTTATGAAAAAAACCAATTTCCCTATCCCTCCTTTTATTATTGGCTTTGTGTTATGCAGGAGTATGGAAATTTACTTCAGACAAGCGGTGGATATTGCCGGCGGTGACCTTACCGTGTTTATGCGCAGCCCCATAAGCCTTGTACTTTACGCTGTGGCTTTGTTTTTTATTGTTAGGTCTGTCTATACTGCCTACAAGCATACACACAAAGAACCTGTCTTACCGCCGGATGAATGTACAGAAGTTTAATAGAAAAAAGCTTCCATAAAATTATAGATACCATCACTTTCTGATAAAAAGAAACAAAAGACTCCCTGGATACCATAAGGATCCAGGGAGTGTTTTGTTATTTGGCGGTTAATATATCAAAACATCAGGAAGCTTTAAGCGCCGCCATGTATTCCCGCAGGGTGTTAAACAAATCGCTGGCTACGTCAGGGTGTTGTGTAATAACATTATGCAGCTGGAAAGGATCTGTTTTTCTGTTATACAATTCATCCACTTCCGGCACATCCACGCGGGTGCCTGGTGTGCATGTCCATTGTTCTGTACCATCTACAGAAACAAGAGCCTGGTAACGCTCGCCTGCATTTCCCCGCAGGCCCTGTTCCATTGCTTCCGTATTTTCCACAAGAGTTTTTGCAAGTCCGCGTGCGCCACCCTGCAGGCCCTGCAAATGGGAAGTATCCATCCCTTCTGTAAAAAACTCGGCGGCCAGAGTGTTGCCTTTTTCATTTTTTAACCAGTGTATATAGCTCCAGTCTTCTGTGATAATAGACCAGGAATACTTGTAGTAACCGGCTATGGCAAAGTCATGCACTTTTTCCACTTCCCCGCGCACAAGGGGTAAAAGAGATTTTCCCTGCATATCGGGGTGTACGCCAATGCCCAGCCAGTCGCATACTGTAGGGGCCACATCCACAGACTGCACAAAAGCCTTAATACGCTGGCCTGCTTTTACGCCGGGTGCCCGTAATAACATAGGCGTGTGGACAAGTTCTTCATAAGGCCAGGGGCGGCATTTACGCATAATACCATGGCCATGTTCACCATTCCCCATAGGTTCGCCATGGTCAGAAACCATCATAAAAAGGGTATTCTCTTCCAGACCAAGGCGACGTATAGCGTCCATAAATTTACCCAGATACTTGTCGCACAAAGTCACCAGTTCTGCATACAACATACGGATATGGTGCAACTGCTCTTCATCCATCAGTCCTTCTACAGCATCCCCATATCCCATACACATATGTTTGCGTGTGTAGCCTGGGTCATACATGCAGTCTTCACCACGGTATATGGACGGAGGATCCCACGGCTCATGCG
>CAZJOG010000173.1:0-5432 GCA_964547565.1 uncultured Desulfovibrionaceae bacterium | reverse complement strand
ATTCAAGCGCTCTCCCAACTGAGCTACAGCCCCAACGAAGTTAGTGTTTATGGTATATAGCAGGATTTGTCAAGCAAAAGTTATAAAAAAAATACAGCGTGCCTGCAAAGCGTTTATCCACGGCATTTGGCGAGTATCTTCCTGGGTGCGTATTTTGTGCGTATGTGGGCATTGCGGGAATACGCGCGGGTAACTCTGGCAAAATATGTTATCCCCGCTTAGCGCTGTGCCACGGGGCGCCTATGCCTTTACCGGGTGCGAATGCGTGGCGCAGGCAAAGGTTCAGGTATTCCTGCGCTTTGGTTATGGCAACACGCACAGGCTGTTCAAAGCCAATATAGGTGGCAATAGCGGCAGAAAGTGTACACCCAGTGCCGTGGTTATGTTCTGTGGCTACATAACCCTGCCGCAGAGGGAGAGGGTCTGCACCAGGTTCAAAAAACCAGTCTGTCACCATGATGGAAGAAGCGTCCGTGCGGTGTCCGCCTTTAATAAGGACAGCTTTTGGCCCCATAGAAAGAAGTTTTGCGCCTGCCGCGTGGATATCCGCTTCTGTTTGCACGGGCATGTCTGCCAGAATTTCTGTTTCCGGCACATTGGGAGTCAGCAGGGTAGCCAGAGGCAGCATATATGTACGCATGGCGTCTACAGCGTCGTCTTCCAGCAACCTGTAGCCGCTTTGGCTTGCACACACAGGGTCTACCACCAGTGGGAAAGGGGTGGCCTGTTGCAGAGCGTGTGCCACGGTGCGGATAATATCTGCGGAAAAAAGCATACCTGTTTTTGCCGCCGCCACAGGGAAGGCGGAAAGCACACTTTCCATCTGCTGGGCTGTAAAACTTGCGGGTGGGGCAAAAATACCCTGCACCCCCAGACCATTTTGGGCTGTGAGAGCTGTAATAACAGACATAGCGTACCCGCCAAGAGCCGCTATAGTTTTAATATCTGCCTGTATACCAGCACCGCCGCCGGAATCTGAGCCTGCAATTGTAAGAATATTGGGGGGATAACGCATATACACTCGGTTGTCTAAAGGTTGCTGCCCTGGATGTGGCACAGGCTAAATTTTGGTGCATACAGGGAAGGAAAACCCGAAAACGTACGCAGGTTGCCGCTGTTATGCTTTTTTTGCAGAATCCAGTACTGCCTTCATAACCTGATAAAGTTTATCCGGATCAATAGGTTTGGAAATATGTTCCTGCATACCGGCAGCCAGACTTTTTTTTCTGTCTTCCTGCAAGGCATGGGCTGTCATGGCAATAATAGGCACATGGGGATTTGTGCTGCGGATACGCCGCGTGGCCTCAAAACCATCCATATACGGCATTTGTATATCCATAAGGATAAGCGCATAGGCGGTATTTTCTACATGGGCCACAGCTTCCACACCATTATTGGCCACGTCTACAACGCAACCTTTCATGCTGAGCATTTCCTGGGCAATAAGCTGGTTTATTTCATTGTCTTCCACCAGTAAAACATGCAGATTCTCAAACCAGACAGGTGCTTCTTCACAAGGCGGGCCTGGTGGGGGTAAACATAAAGAACTGCCTTCCGGCGGGGTATCAAAAAATGCTGTAAAAATAAAGGTAGAACCAACGCCCACTTCGCTTTCTACACGGATAGAACCGCCCATAAGTTCAATAAGTGACTTACTGATAGTCAGACCAAGGCCTGTGCCTCCAAAGCGCCGTGTGATGGAAGAATCCGCCTGGGCAAAAGAAGCAAAAAGGCGGCTTATATTTTCCTGGCTAAGGCCAATGCCTGTATCTGCTACAGATGCGGTAAGCAGCACGCGGCCATCCGGCATGGCTGTGGTTTTGGCGTCTACCTCTACCATGCCTTTGTCTGTAAACTTAATGGCATTGGAGAGCAGGTTCATAAACACCTGCCCCAGGCGTAAGTCGTCGCCCATAAGAGGGAGAAAAATATTGCCGGTTTCCATGCAGGGCATGGAAAGGGTGATGCCTTTTTTTGCCGCCATTGGCGTAAACATATCGGAGAGCGAAGCCAGAACAGACTGCAAGGCAAAGGGGTGGTTGTCCAAATCTATTTTGCCGGCTTCTATTTTGGAAAAATCCAGAATTTCGTTAATAATACCAAGCAAATTTTGGGCAGAAGATTCCATTTTCAGCAGGTAATCTTCTATGCGGGGCGGCGGGTCTGACTGGAGGGCCAAATGGTTCATGCCAATAATGCCATTAAGAGGGGTGCGTATTTCATGGCTCATATTGGCCAAAAATTCGCTTTTGGCTTTATTGGCGGACTGGGCTTCCTCTTTACTTTTTTGCAGTTCGCGGGTGATGTTTTCGCGCTCTGTTACATCGCGGCTTATACCCACAAGACCAAGGGGGGTGCCTTCTTCGTCCAGGAACAGGGCTTTGGTTGTTTCCAGATTCAGGTGGCGACCATCGGGCAAGATTGCCTGTTCCTGCATATCCCGTTGGGGTTCACCTGTTGCACGCAACATTTCATCATTCTGGACGCACTGTTCGGCAAGGCCAGGAAGCCCCGCCAGAAGTTCAAAGTCTGTTTTGCCGGGAATTTCCTCTGGCGGTACACCAAAAAGTACGGAGCACGATGCGTTGCAGCCCAGATACTTGCCGTCTAAGTCCTTATAATAAATAAAATCGGGTATGTGGTGGAGCACGGAACGCAGAAGGGCTTTTTCCTGACGGGAACTGGCCTCACTTTCCGCAAGGCTGGCCGTGCGTTCTTCTACCAGTTTTTCCAAAATATATTTTTGTTCTCTGAGGGTATTTTGCGCCTCTTTAATATCTGTTACATCCAAAAGAACAGCGTCCAGCAAAATATTGCCGGAAGGTTCCACCACATAGCTGGCACGTGTTGATGTCCAGTAAATGGAGCCATCTTTACGTTTTGCACGCATTTCTACAGTAGGATGAGTGCGAAGTTGCACACTTTCTTCAATAATAGCGCGCATAGTGGCAGTGTCTTCTGGAAAAACCACATTGGAAAGGTCATTATGCAGCTCTTCCTGCACTTCCTGCTCTGTGTATCCAATCAGCTCATAAAAAGCAGAGTTTGCGGATACAATTTCATACTTCCCATCCAGTGTTGCGCGTATTTTAATAACAGCACCGGGAATTGTGTTGGTGATGCGCGTAACATCATCATTGGCGCGTTCAAGACGTCCAATAAGACTGCGGATAAGAAGTGTAACAGCCCCAAGAACCAAAAGCGCTATAATAAACGCAAATTCTGCAGACCTGTAAAGTAATTCTGTGGGGCCATGCAAAAAATAGGCTTCATCATTCACAAGCAGGACATTCCAGTCCATACCCGGCACTTGGCTATACATAGCCACACGCGGGCCTTCTGCCGTATAAAAAATAAGAGATTGCGGAGGGGAAAGGAAAAGCTGCTTAAAGGAATCCTCCAGCGCAATCCCCTGTTTAATGGGCTGCGTGGGCGGGTCTCCCCAAATATAAAACAAAGGGGTGTTCTCTGGGCCAAGCACCAGCAGGCGGACAAGCGGGTCTTCTTTTACGCGGTTTATCCAGCGTAAAAACATTTTTTTGTTGTCCAGGTACACCACTATCCCGCCTATCACCTTGCCGGGGCTTCCCAGTAAACCTGTGTCATGGATGGGTGCGGCAAGATACGGCCGTTCTTCCCCGGAAACTGGGTCGTCTGTTATACCTGTGGACGTAACATTACCCATAACTGCGGAAAAAAACGGCTGGTGCGCAACAGAACCCCGTACGCCTTCTGTAGAAACAACAACGTCTCCATCTGTATCAAAAAGTAAAATGCTTTCTGTTGCCGCATGTTTTTCTGCCATCACGCGTATGGTGGTTTGCACATCTTTAAGGCGGTTGCGTTTTTCTTCCACAGGCAGATCCTGCCGGAAGGTCAGGGTAACACCGGGTAAAGAAGCCACAATATCCACAATTTCCTGCGAATTATCCATTGCCCTGTGCACTTCTTCCGCAACTTCTTCTACCACAAGAAGAAGTTGCCGCTGGAGAAGCGAAATGACAATTGCGCGGGAATCACGGTATACCAGATAAGACGCTATGCCTGTGGCAATAACACAGACAAGCAGAATAGGCCATACAAAAGCGAGATATTTCCGCATAGAGGTACCATGGCCGAACGCACGGAAACAAGCATTCAGCAGAGATGAAGACTTTTGAGTATGGAAAGGAGCTTTTCACTTGCTTTTGTTTCCATGGCGCAAAGCGGAAGGCGCAGGGAGCTTTCCATACGCCCCATAAAACGAAGAGCTGTTTTAACAGGGATAGGGTTACTTTCCAGAAACATGGCGCGGTTTAAAGGTTCCAGAGCAAAATGCAGACCCCGTGCTTTGGCAATATCCCCACTCTCCCAGGCATCACAAAGGTTTGCCATGGCAGAAGGCCATACGTTGGAAGAAACGGATATCACCCCTTTGCCCCCAAGAGCCAAGGTGGGCAGTACGGTAAAATCATCACCAGAGAGCAGAATAAATTTTTCATCACACTGCTCAAGGATATTGGAAATTTGTACAAGATTTCCGGTTGCTTCCTTCACGCCCACAATATCCGGCAATTCTTTGTACATGCGCGCCATAGTTTCCGGCAGAATATTACTGCTGGTACGCCCGGGCACATTGTACACAAAAAGCGGCAGGGAAACCGCGTTATTAATAGCCTGATAATGCCGGAAAATCCCTTCCTGCGTAGGTTTGTTGTAATACGGGCTGATAAGCAGAGCGGCATCCGCGCCCGCTTTTTTGGCAAAAGCGGTAAGTTGTATGGCTTCTGCCGTATTATTGGAGCCGGCACCTGCCAGAACAGGCACACGACCATGCGCCTGTTCTATGCAGATTTTTATCACTTTTTCATGTTCCTCATGGGTCAGGGTGGCAGATTCACCTGTTGTGCCACAAGGCAAAAGCCCGTGTATTCCCTGTTCAATCTGCCATTCGATGTGGGCGCGGTATGCCTCTTCATCTATACAAAGGCCTTCAGAACACGCCTTAAAAGGCGTTACAAGCGCAGTGATAGCCCCACGGAACATAAAAAAACTCCTTGAGAAAAAATAAAAATTTAGCCCCTGCGCGCACAAGCCTACCGGAAAAAACATGGCAGGTATTGTTAATCTCCATATTCCCCATGGAATACCAGCGCGGCCGGGCCACGTAAAAAAAGCGTGTTTTTTTTCAGGTTAATACCTAAAGTTTCTTTGCTCTTTGGTATAACGCTAACGCTTTGCTCCGTCAAGCCTGCATGGCGGCAAACAAACGCACTTGCAGCACTGCCCGTGCCACAGGCTTCTGTTTCTGCCTCTACCCCACGTTCGTATGTGCGGATATGCAAACACTGCGGGGATTCTACCCATACAAAATTCACATTGGCCCCATCTGGCTGTAAATCCGCGTGATAACGCAGGGCCTTGCCCACTACTTGCACATCCAGACTTTCCAG
>CAZJOG010000172.1:0-5471 GCA_964547565.1 uncultured Desulfovibrionaceae bacterium | reverse complement strand
GCCGTGCCGTAAAATGACCGAATGCCGTGCCTTTCCGCCCAGCAAGCAAAGCGCGCTGGTGGGCGGCACAAAGCCCAAAGGGCTTTGGTATTATTCCAGATGAAAACAGGCTCGAAAGAGCCTGTTTTTGTCCGTTTTTATGTATATATACTTTTATTTGCCTTCCCCGCCTTTACCTTTCCCTCGGCTTATCCACAAATTCATCGGTAATAAGAAGCCGCAGGTTATCCACCATTTCCTGCACCGAACAGGAAAGCCGGTTCTTAAACCACCATGTCACGGCTGCAAGGGCGGCAGCACTGTAATATTCCGCAACAAGACTGATAGCTACTTTAAAATGGATACCACCTTGCGCGGCAGCCGCGGTTATTTCTTCACGCAAATAATCGGTTATAAGATTTTTTAAGGCAAGCTCCACATATTCATTCCCTTTTTGAAACAGAATACTGGAAAAAAGGAGATTGTTTGCTTTTAAAAACTCCAGAGAATACTGAAAACTTTTCAAAAAATAGTCGTTAGGGGTTTCGTATACCTGCAGAGTGTGACCCTGCTTGTTGGAAATTTCCGTCCGCATGATGCGCAACATAGAATCAAGTAGCTGGTATTTATCATCATAATATTTATAAAATGTTGTGCGGTGTATGTGGGCATGCTGGCATAGATCAATAATAGTAATTTCTTCAAAACTTTTTTCCAGCAATAATTCCAGAAAGGCTTCCCGGATAAGCCTTTTGGTCACTTCGCTTCGTAAATCATTTTTTTTGATGGTCATAGACTACACTTTTTATGTTTTGTCTGTATGCGCAACAAATTTCACTTTCTGTGCTTCCCTGTTTGCGTTGTACCCCTTATTCTGTATGAAGTAAACGTCGGGCAGGCACCTTAAACCTGCACCAATGCTTGCCGCAAAAATAACACCTTACTTGTAGAAAGGGAAAAACATGAAAAAGATAAACACATTCCTCCCCATGGCTCTTGTTGTTCTCTCCCTTTTCCCTGCCGGATGCAGCCAAACGGAAAACGAAAAAGACGCACTTGTCAGAAAAATTGAGATTTTTGAAGTACAGGCCGGCACATATGGCCAGCAGCTCTCTCTTACCGGTACTATTATCCCTCTGGAAACAGTGAATCTGGCGTTTAAGCTTGCCGGGCCGGTGGATAAAGTGCTGTATCAGGAAGGGGAGCATGTGGCCATGCACAACCCTGTGGCCAAACTTGCCACCACAGACTATCAGTTACAGCTGGAGGCCAAAAGGGCGGAATACCAGGCCGCACACATGCGGCTGGAAAAAGAAGTGCCTTCCAAAATACGCCAGGCCAAAACCCAGCTTGACCTCACCAAAGTCACCTACGACCGTATGTCTGCCATGTATGAAACACGCCATATTTCCCGCGCGCAGATGGATGAAATACAGGCAAAACTTAACGCAGACAGGGAAACCTACACCCAGGCGCTGGAGGCGGAAAAAGTAGCCGCCACCCAGTTGCAAATGCTGGCCATAGCTTTGGAAAAAGCGGAAAATGACCTGAAAGACACCACCATATACAGCCCTATGGACGGCATTGTGCTGAAAAAAATTGTGCAAGACGGGGAAATGGTTTCCGCAGGTTACCCTGTGCTTGTTCTTGGAAAAAGCGGCCAGTTGTGTGTTTCCGTGGGTATATCGGAACAGGACATCAACAGACTGCAGCTTGGGCAGGAAGCCTGGGTTTCCTTTTACAGCTCGTCGGAACAACACAAGGCCCGCGTGCATGAAATATCCGGTCTGGCAGATGCCACCACCCGCACTTTTCAGGTAAAACTGCTGCTGGACTCCCCCATGCCAGATTTAAAACCCGGCATGCTGGCAAAAGCCCAAATTCCTCTGCAAAGCCGCCATGTTTTGCTTATTCCCCTCAGCAGTGTGATTAAAAAAGCCGCTGGTTCTGAAGTGTTTGTTTATTCCCCGGCGGATAACAGTGTGCATAAAAGAAGTATACAAACCGGTGATATTATACGGGACACCATACAGGTTGTCTCCGGTCTTGAGCCGGGCGAATACATTGTGTCCAAAGGCCAGTTTGTGCTTGCTGAAAACACACCCGTACTTGTGGTAAAGAATGGACAAGGGGAATAATATGACAAAATGGAGCGTTACGCATAAAACTATCCTCTTTTTGTTTGTGTTTTTGCTTATCGGCTTTGGCGCGTATGGATTTTCTATTCTGGAAATGCAGGAAAACCCCACAGTTGTAAGCCCCGCCTGTGTGGTGAAAGTGGTATACCCCGGCGCAAGCCCGGAGGATGTGGAAAAACAGGTTATAAAAATACTGGAAAAGGAAATAAATACCATTGAAGGCATAAAAACCATTGAAGGTTTTGCCCTTGACTCCATCGGTATTGTCAAAATTGTCTATAAAGATATGTCTGACGATGATATTTTGCGTACCAATGATAAAGTCAAAGAACAGGTGGATATTGCCAAACCCAAACTCCCGGCTAATGCATGGGAACCTGTTATAGAAACAGACTTTACCAGTCCCTATGGTCTTATCCTTGCCCTGTATTCCGATGAGCATACCTACGAAACACTGGAAACAGAGGCTTCTTTGCTGGAAGATGCCCTTAAACGCAACAAACAGGTTAAAGCGGTTGATATAGAAGGCAAGGTGCGCCAGCAGGTTTTTGTGGATTTACATCTGGAACAGCTTAGTGAATACGGCCTTGCCATAAGCAATATTCCCCAGCTTATACAGGCCAGAAATATCAATATTCCCAGCGGTAATCTGGAACGGGGAGGTATGAAGGTACCTGTGAATGTCACAGGGGAATACCAGTTCCCGGATGAGCTGGGCCAAACCATTATCGCTGTTTCAGAAAAAGGCAGCCCCGTCTATCTTAAAAATATCGCATCCGTGTACCAGGGAGAAGAAAAAAAGGAAAAAACCACCTTTTATAATGGCCACAAAGCTTTACTTGTGGGTGTAAAATACATGGAAGGTGTGAATATAACCCTGGTGGAACAAGATCTTCAAAAAATCGTACAAGAGTTTGAAGCCCAATCTCTTTACACAGACGTGGGTCTGGCGCAGGTTTATAACCAGGCAGATTTTGTGCGTGACTCCATTAACCTTTTTGCCGATAACCTTATTTCCGCCATTATTTTGCTTGTGATTGTGGTGTGCCTGTTTATGGGCCTGCGCAGCGCGGCCATTGTGTCCATCCCCATCCCACTGGTGATATGCGTAAGCTTTGTGTATATGTATATTGCGGGTATTCCCATCCATCAGGTTTCCATAGCGTCCATGATTATTTCCCTGAGCCTGCTGGTAGCGAATGGAATTGTCTCTAACGACAATATCCATGTGTATCTGGAACAGGGACATGACCTTGACACTGCCTGCGTACAGGGTGTGCAGGAAGTAAAAATTCCTATCCTGACGTCCACCCTCACCACTGTGGCATCCTTTCTCCCACTTGCCATGATGCAAGGCCCTGCTGGCAAGTTTGTATACAGCCTGCCTATTCTTGTGTCTGTGGCGTTATTTGCCTCCTACTTTGCCTCCCTCACTGTTGTGCCGGCTATGGCGCACCTTTTGCTAAAAGCAAAACACAACACCCGGCCCAAAAAAACACATACACCTGCTGCCCTGCAACAGACATTCAGCACTTTTTCCACCCGTTTTCTCCAAACCTATTCCACAGCGCTAACATGGTGCCTGCACAACAGCCGTAAAGTGCTGGCTGTAGCCCTTGCCGCCTTTTTGCTGAGCCTTTTAATAATCCCCACCATGCTTGTCCAGGTTTTCCCGCCCGTGGAAAGGCAGCAATATGTGCTGAACCTTACAGTCCAGGACGGCTCTACCCACGGCACAACCGAACAGGTGGCCCATCAGGTGGCGGATATGCTGCTTTTGGAAGAAAGTATACAGGACTTTGCCTACAGTGTGGGCATAGGTTTTATGAAGTATTATATTACCTTTTTCCCCACTGATCAGGCCACAAACAAAGCCCAGTTTCTTGTCAATGGCCTTAAAAGTGAAGCTCCGGCTATTGAAAAACGTCTGCAACAAGCCATACCGGGTATACTTATTTCTATTAAAGAACTTGAAATCAGTATGCCGCTGGATTACCCCATACAAATACGCATCACAGGCGATGATCTGAAGCAAATCCGGATGATTGCCGATGATATGCATTCCATACTCACAGGTATGGAAGGTATAAAAAATATGGAAGATAATTTTGGGCATGATACATATAAACTGCAAATACATGTGCAGGAAGAAAAAGCCAATTTACTTGGCATAAGCAATTATGAAATTGCCACTCTGGTGCGTCTGGCGGTTAATGGCATTAAAGTTTCAGAGCTGAAACAAAAAGACATCCGTAAAGACGCCCAGGATATTGTGCTCCGTGTTGCCGATACAAACGACACTACCATGGAAAACATATTCATCACTTCTTCCATAACCGGTAAAAACATTTACCTTACACAAATCGCCGATCTGGAAACCCAACCCACCCTTGGCAAAATTGTCCACAGGAGCGGTAAACGCACCATAACCCTTGGCATTAACCTGTACGAAAACTATAACACTTTGCAGGTCTTGGATACTATCCAGAAAAAACTGGCAGACTATAGCCTGCCGGAAGGTTATTCCATAGAATACGGTGGGGAAAATGAAAACAACCGCGATACCTTCTCCTCCCTGCCCCTGCCCACAGTTATCGCTATTATTCTTATTTACCTTGTGCTTGTTTTCCAGTTTGGCAACCTGAAAGAACCCCTTATTATCATAGCCACCATCCCCCTTTCCTTTATAGGTATTATTATTGGTCTTAAGCTTATGGGGTATCCTATTGGATTTATGGCCCTGCTTGGCGCTATCAGTCTTATGGGGGTTGTGGTGAACAATGGCATTGTACTGCTGGATTATATGAAAATACGCCTTGCCCAATACAGCCAGGGCTCGTCTTCCATTGATTCTGCAGGCGCAGGTGATGCACCAGTGCTTTCCCCGCTTGAAATTATTGTCCAGGCATGCAGTATACGCCTCAGACCTATTATGATAGGCATGATCACAACAGTCATCTCCCTTTTACCTCTTATGCTCAGTGGCGGTGCACTGTGGGCTCCCCTTGCCACGTCCATTGTTTTTGGCATGCTCCTTTCTTCCCTGTTAACCCTTCTTGTTATTCCCTGCTGTTATTGCCTGGTAAACCGTATCAGGCTGTAAAAAAACAGGGAAAGACCCCGTATAAACAACTATGTGCCGCAAGGTGCTGTAAAAAGCTCCATGCGGCACATAGTTGTTTTTTTTGAAAAAAATTCGCAAATTTTTGCATTTAGAGACTAGAGCATTTCCCTATTGATTTGAGAATAACCCAGACTGTTTTTGGAAATGCTCTGGTAGCTGCGGGAGCAGCTACCAGAGGTTGTTGACAAAGTCAACAACCTGCCGACAGAGGGAATAGGCGCGGCTTTGCC
>CAZJOG010000171.1:0-5473 GCA_964547565.1 uncultured Desulfovibrionaceae bacterium | reverse complement strand
TTCTCTTTGTGTTTATGGCTGGGGGTAAATCCCCCAGCCTTTGCTTATTCCGTCACGGCCACTTCTACCCGCGCCATCCATGCTTCGTTAAGAATAACGGCTGTATGGTAGGTTTTCCAACCAACTGTGCCACGCTGGGCAAGTGGGTCAGAGGAATCGGGCTTTGGTGTACGCACATACAGTTCCGCTCCGTTTTTCCCCTTAAAAGGCACTACGCCATAAGCGTCCTGCCCAAGAAGAAGCATGGCGTATACATTGGCCTTGCCGCCTTCCTGCCGCACTTTTTCCGTGGTGACAGTTGCACCTTCACCCGCGAATGTGGGGATAAGGTTGCTGGCTATATAGCGCACGTTTTCCACCTTGCCGATTTCCCCATCCATAGCCTTTTCTGTGCCGTATTTTTCAGCAGGCACAAAGCCCGGCATATCGCGGATTGTGCTGTCCATTTCCACTGGCACAATAGCGATATAGGCGGCTTGGATAGGTTCAGTTCCCCAGTCAGGGGTAGACTTTACTATCTTGGTAATGGTTTTCGCCCGCTGTTTGCGCAAGGCTTCTGTGATAGAACGTTGCAAATCGCGGGAATATGTCCCTTTCACCTCTGCACGGTCAGTCACACCATCCGCATAAAAAACATTGGTGCCGGACAAAAGAATACCAAAGCGTATAAGCTCCAGCATTTCCCCAGATTGTTCACCACAAAGCGTTATGGCTTCCTGCAACACGTTGTCTTCATGGGTGTCCAAAATGTGGTCAGTAACTTCCACATAATCCCCATATTGTTTCAGGGTGGCACTAATATCCGTTTTACCCATCTTTGTGCCTTGGGGGGTCACACCTTCCTGTAACTCCTTAGGTTCTGTGGGCAGAGGGTTATAGCGCCTAAACGTGACGCTTTTTGTTTCATTGGGCCCAAGTGGTTTAGACTGCCCAAATTTTTCCGTAAGCAAAAGTTCATCTGCCCGTTTCAGCAATTCTTTGATTACCTTTGCGGCAGTACGCGGGGAAATATCCCCATACGTTGTTTGGTTTGTACTCATATATTAATCTTCTTCCCAGGCGCGGTCGTAATCGTCCTTTTTCCCCTCTTGCCTGATACCTAGAGGGTTAGGGTGCCCTGGCACAGCAGCCAGAGCATCCGCAGCTTTTTTTTTGGCACTGCTTTTTTGCTGGGCTTTTTCAGCCTTATATGTGTTCAAAAGAGCGATAGTTTGCTCCGCAGAACCACGCTCAATAACAGCAAGTAAAGCAGCGGCTTCTTCATAGGGTTTGCTTTTTGCCCATTGTTCCACCTCTCTGATATAGGCCACATTCTGGCCAGCCTGCACAGCGGCATAAAGTTCCGGCACTGCGGTAAATACCTGCTGTTGCCATTCCACCATGTGTTGTTCTGCCGCCCGCTTTTCTTCTTCCTGCCTGATAGCAAGGCTTTCCTTTTCCTTGGCTTTACGACCTTCCATAACAGGCGTGGCGAACTCCGCCGCTTCTTCAGGCCCATATGTTTCCAGACGCTCACGGATACCAATACCTACAGGGGAATACTCCAGCGCTATTTGCGCAAGTTCAGGGTACTTTTGGGCAAATTCCGCATAGTCATCCGGCATTTTTCCCATGGGGAAAACATCCACTTCTTTATGAGTGGCTTGTGCTTCCGCCATTTTTTGTTTTAAGGCTTCGTTTTCTGCCCGTATACGGGCAAGCTCTGCCTGAATTTCCGGTGAGATTACGGCAGGCGCAGGCTCTGCTTCTTTGGTTGGAGTTGTGGCAGACTCTACAGGTTCCGGATCGACTTCCAAATCATCGTCAGGAGTATCGTCCTGCTCTTCCTGCGCACTGTCCTGATCTACAGTTTCCTCCTGCCATGCGTCATCATAGGAAGTATTTTCCTGCCCCAGTTCTACGTCTTGCCCTTCACCTTTCAACTCTTCTTCCTTGCCCATGTGTACACCCTCGTGTTTATGTAATTTAGCCCCGCAGGTCTCTAAGCAGTGCCTTTAATTCTTTTATTTGCCCCTGGAGTTCACCTACACGAGATGTTTTCATAGCGTCCACCCCGATAAGTTCCGCCGTGCGCTTAAACAAACGGTCTTCCAGTAATTCTTCCAGTGCTTCTTTTGCTTGTGGGGTAATAGTTTGCCGTAAATTCTCTGTATGTGTCATACTACTGCCCCCATAGATTGAGCAGGAGTTGCTTGCGGTGGAGCTCCTGCTTGTTCTGCCAACCCACTTTGGATTGCGGCCTGTGCTGCCATTGCCATTATTTCCTGCATGGCTACCTCAGGCGGCAAGCCACGCTTCTCCAGTTCAGCCACCACGGCCTCAACCTGAGCGGCAGCTTGGGCAGCCGCAGCTTTTTGGGCTTGATCCATTTGCCATTGTTCAAACTCTTCCCCGGAGCGTAAAATATGGTCGGGCAGATTGAACTTTTGCAGGAAGTCCTTAAGCAGTTCTTCCTCTTTAATACGCCCAGCAAACTGTGGGGCTTGGAATATAGCCATAGCCTGCATAAGACGCTGGCCTTCTGCTTCCTTGGCCAGAAGGGAAGAAGAACCAACCGCCACCACGTCATAATCGCCCTTAATGCTTTCATCGGGGTTGAACACCATATTCCAGAGGTAAAGCGAACGGATAAACGGCTGGGTAACTCCATCGTCAAAATTCCTCACTAAATCCTGTATGGTCAGGTTTGCCGCATTCATCAGCATAGAAAGGCCACTGGCAGTTTCCCCTGCACCGCGCAGGGTGGTGTTATCCCCCGCCATATAACGGGGTACACTCATTTCATCCGCCATCTGAAGAAGCAGGTCATAAATGCGCATGAGTTCGTTTGTGTTACCAGTAAGTTGCCAAAGGGTCATAGCTTCCCGCATGTCCCTGCTATCTGCGAAAAGGTAAATCTTCCAAGCCTCAAGCTCTGTTACATTTTGCCCTTCTGCTAAAGCGGAAACATTAAGGCCGATCATAGGGCCGCTTGTGATAGCGGCATTATCCATAATCATACGCAAGGCGGCGTTTATGCCCACCTGTATATCTTTCAGACACCAGGCAAGACCTTCGCCCCAGATACTGGTTTCGTCTTTATGGTAATAGAAAAGCTGATAAGGCAGGCCAAAGCCCATAACTTCCTGTTTGGCAATTTTGATTATTCTATCGCCCAGCATCCAGATTTGCGCGTCAAATGTTTTAAGTTCGCCCCCTTCCGGTATTTCTACACCAGCATCCTTCAGTTGCTTGCCTGTAAGTTGCCCCCAGCGTTCATATACACGGAAACGTCCATTCCCTTCATTTCTATTTGCGTTTTCTGCCTGCGAAAGTGTTTTGAGTTCATTTTCCCACCAAAAACCTTTCCAATCACCCTGGGGGTGATCATGGACATAATCGTATATGGCGGTCTGGTCGAACAAAGGCATGGTTGCCAGTTCAAGCAGTTCTTTGGAAGACATGGTGTGTGTCTGCCATACATAGCGCATAGCCTCAGGGCTGGCAGTGCTTTGGTCTAAATAACAATTCCAGATAGGCACAACCTCAAAGTATGGGGACATTTCCCCTTGCACATCAAACAGCCCATACATACCGGTTTGCGGGTCACGGGCAAGGCGGCGGCTTTTGCGTGTTTCTACAAGCGGCCCTTTCAAAATGCCTGTGCCATGCAAAAGCCCCTGGTGCAGAATTTCTCCACACGAAGCGCGGTAATTGGGCCTGCCCTGTGTTTCCGCAAGCTGGTCAGCTATCACCTTGCCCATACGTTCTGCAGCTGCTTTGGCTATTTCTTCCGGTGTTTTGGGTTTTCTGCCTTCCTGCATGGCCAGCATTTGCTCCATAACCAGAGCCTCTTCAGCTATATCCGGGTCAGGGGTGGGGCTTATGCTCCAGTTGTTTTCGGATGTGGAAGGGAAAAGCAGAGATTGCAAGCGTGCTTTTGTGGCGTCTACCTTCTGCTTGGTGACATTCATGTACAACCGGCAACGGCGTTTGCCTATCTGGTCAAGTGTTTCCGCATCATACAGGCCACGGTACTGGCGTAAATCATCCAGCCAGCGGTCTTCATGCTCTCGCCTGTCTTTTTCTGCGCTTTGAAATTCGCTCAGAAGTGTATTGGCAAGAGAAGACATACCAGGGACACGTTTAAGAGAAGAGGCGTCTTCATCCATCATGCTTTTCTTCCTCCTCTTCTTTTTGCGCCGGATTATCCGTGTGCTTTTGCGCTTTTTCTTCAATCACTTTTCGCGTGCGTACAAGGAAATTTTCCACAATCGTGGGTGGTGTACAGCCTAATTGCCGCATGTGTACCGCAATGCTTATGCTTTCATTAGCGACTAAATAGGCAATAAAGAGTTCCAGAAAAGGACACTGCATTTCAAAGCTTATTTCAAGGGCAAGGTTTGATATAGCGACAAGCAGGATATAAACACAAAGAGCAGGGATTTTTTTTACTTTTCTGGCAAATACCGCACAACGAAAGCTTCCACGTTTTGTAGCCGCAAGCACACCCGCAACATTGTCCGCTATAAGTGCGCCCACCAAGAGCCACACCAGCCTTTCATCCACACCAAAAATCCCCGCAAAACCTGTTATGAGAATGCCAAGACCAAGCTTAACTTCCCAGAGTTCAAAAAGACTTTCTGAAAATGCCGTAAAAAAGCTATTCATGTACACCTTCTACCAGTTGTTTCTGTGTAAGAAAGCGTGTTTCAAGCTCTCTGCAATACTGCCCATAATCCCGCACATGCGCCAAAACATCTTCAGGTGTGGCGAGGGGATTTAGGGGTTCTCCAGACTGTACCCCGCTTTCAGTGGTTCCGGTTTCGCTGGCAAGGCCAGCAGAAGAAAAGGCAGACTGTTTTCCATACTGATAATGGGGACCGTATAGTCCTTCGTTGTAGAGGCGCACCCACCCATCAGGCAGGCCAGAACAAGTAATACGGGCATCATTCGCTGCATGTTGCAGCCTCCTGTTGAAGTCTTTTTTTTCTTTGGCAAGCTGGTTTTTGCTTTCATCCAGCTCAAGCATAAGTTGGTTTGTATGGAGGGCTTGGGCAAGAAGATGTTTTTGGGCATCAACCTGCACATCCACAATCTGGCGCAGGCGAGATTCTTTTTCTTTGGCTCTGTCTGCCTGTTCCACAAGTAAAAGGGATTTATAGTAATTCCCTCCAGCAAAGCAGCCAAGGGCAAATACAACAAGGGCTAAGGCAAGGAAAAGCGAGAGAGAAGAAAAGCGTTTCATAATTTCCCGCCCCATTCTGACAGCCCCGCACCTTTGAGAAAATCCGACACTTCAAAGCAAGGGCAAGCTTTGGCGGCAAAATCTTTGTGTCCATAAATTTTGGCTTCAGGGTAACGCCCTGTAAGGTCAAACAGCATATTTTTCAGAGTTTCCATTTGCGAGTGGGTAAAGTTGGCTTCTGGTTTGCCATTTTCCCCTTTACCGCCTACCAGGCAAATACCAATAGAATTGGCGTTATGCCCCGTG
>CAZJOG010000170.1:0-5501 GCA_964547565.1 uncultured Desulfovibrionaceae bacterium | reverse complement strand
GGGCCGTGCGATTCAGGCTTCCCAGCATCCGCAGCCGTGGTGGCATTATCTGGTGGCCCTGCCTCTTGTGATGTTGCCATGGATTTTTGTGGTGCTGTATGTAAGCCCGCTCAAAACTATCAAGGCTTTGCCTGCCGCCTTTAAAGCCCGCAAAGAAACAAGTGGCGGGGCGCTGTGGCTCTGGGTTATCCTTATTACAGGTTTTGTGGGCCTTTCCCTTGTCAGCAGCAAAATTGCGATATACCTTTTGCCGCTTATGGCGCCCCTTGCTATTTTACTGGCCAAAGCGCTGTTAAACCTCAGCCAGAAACGCAGCCGTTATTTCTTTTTCTTTGTTGGCGCTATTTTCTTTATTTTTGGGATTGTGTTTTGCTTTTTGGCGTTTGCGGAGCGTGTTATCCCCTTCCTTGCGCCGTATGTTCTGCCCCTTGTGGAATCCACACTTGGGCTGGCAGCAGGGAAACTCACCCTGCCCCCTGTTGTAATGGCATGGGCCAAAGAGATTTTTGGCCTTTTGTACCTGGGTATACCTCTGGTTGTTGTGGGTCTGGTGCTTATTATGGCCACACGCCGCGGCTTCGCTGGTGGCAGCCTGTTGGTCGCGTGTGTGGGTGTTATTCTTTCCGTGCAAAGTTTTACCCAACTCATTGCGCCGGATATTGACCGAATACTCAGCCCCCGCGCACAGGCGGAAACAATAGGCAAACTGGCAAACGAAGGGTATGCACCCGCCACTTTAAACGTCTATACGGGCATTTATACCTATTACGCCAAACAGGATGTGCCTTCCCTGCACACCCTGGATCAGGTGGAAGAATTTTTACGCAGCCATGACAAAGCCGCCCTTGCCATGCGGGAAAAAGACTGGCTTGCCTTCCCCCAAGAAAGGCTGCCCCTGAAAGTTGTGCATACACAATGGATTATAGACCAGCCCTATGTGCTGGCTGTGCAGGAACAATCCCCCCCGGCAATACCCATGATGCCGGAATTCACAGAAATAGAGGACTTGCCGGACCAGCTGACCCCGCCTGCCGCACAGGAAACCGCGGCAAATACAGAGGAAAAGCCTGCTACAGAACCTGAACAAGCACCTGAAGAAGTATGGGAACAAATACAAGGGCAAACACCTGAACAGCCAACAGAGCAATCCCAGCAGGCAGATGAACAGCCCGGGCAACCAGACGAACAACCCGCAGGCCAGCCAGACGAACCGTCCATACAGCCCCCTGTTGAAAACCCTGATGGCACAACAAGTTTGTAAAACGGCTGGCTTTAACAACCGGTTTTACAAACAGCCCCTTCACTTCAAATAAAAAGGAAAATATATGGCTTGGTTGTGGATAATAGTCGCGTATCTTCTGGGCGCATTGCCCTTTGGGGTGATTATTGGCAAAACATTTAAAGGCATAGACCCCCGGACAGCCGGCAGTTGCAACCCGGGCGCTACCAATGTGGCCCGCACATGCGGCCTGCCATGGGGTGTTCTTACCCTGGTCTGCGACGTGCTGAAAGGCGCTGTCCCTGTGTATATTGCCACCCAGCTTTCCCCTTCTGCCACCCTGCACACACTCACCGCTCTTGCCGCTGTGTGCGGGCATATTAAATCCCCTTTTCTGGGCTTCCACGGCGGCAAAGGTGTGGCCACAAGCATGGGGGTGCTTATCCCGCTGGGAATTTTGCCTCTTGTATGCGCGGTGGTGTGCTGTGTTGTGGTGATTGCCCTTTCCGGCTATGTTTCCCTTGGGTCACTTACGCTTATCACACTTTTGCCTGTTTTTTATGCACTTTTCGGGCAGTTTAGTCTTATCCCTCTGGCACTTGCCATGCTTATTATTGTATTTTGGACACACAGGGGTAATATTGAACGCCTCGCCAAAGGCGAAGAAAAATCCTGGTTAAAATCAAAAAACCCACCCACTGCTTAAGGATACCACCATGCGTGTTTTTTTTCTTCCCCGTTTGCATCCCAAACTTACGCCAGATGAATGGCCGGAATTTTTTCTCTCCCATACTATAGAAGCCCTGTTTTGGGATGTGGGCCTTGGGGAAACAGCTCCAAACATGTACACACCCGCGTATGTGTGGTCAGTTGCACAGGCCAAAGCCTTTTTGCGCGACACAAACGAAGTGCATACCAGCCAGAGCCTTTTGTCAAAAGCGACAAGCCTTGTGCCTGAACCGGTTGCTTCTGCCCCACTTTCCGATGCGGAAAAACACGATCTGGCGGCTTTTGCCGGTGGTAAACCCATACCAGACATGACAGAAAACCCAACGGACGAACCCTGGCGTGTACGCAACCATCAGGTGCTTTTACTTGCCTGGCAACGGGAAAAAGAATTTTTGGAAATCCAAAATCTTACCCAAAAACTCCACACACAAAAAAGTACACTGGAAACTATTCTGGCAGACCCCACAGAAACCCAACCAGAGCCCATGCCTGGCACAAAATTCCCTGTTGCCCCACCTTCTTTGGAAGACCTGCCTAATGCCCACCGTGTGCTTTTTGCCTTAAGCGCCTTTTTGCCTCAATCCCCCATACATGGGCAGGAAGCTGACGCCCTTTTTCTGAACAGCGGCGACTTTGCCCCCCTTGCCCCCCCCTTTGACACCCCGTGTAACCATACAGACTGCCCACTCAAAAAATCTGGCCCCCTGCCCCAAACACTGACGTGCGGCAGAACCAGTGTGGCCAATCTTCTGGCTGGCTCTTCTGTGGGCAAGCCGCTTTCCCCGGCTGCGGCCATTACCCGTTGCTGCTTTATCCCCAAACAAACCGTCTAAACACCCCATACCTATGTCAAGCCCCCATTTTTCCACACACGCCGAACTTCTGAACGCATTCCACGCTGTTTTTAAAGGCTTGCCCCATGGCATTATTTTTGACTGCGATGGGGTTATTGTCGATTCCTTTGCCGCCAATATCAGTTTTTATAATGCTGTCCGCGCGCTTCTCTCTCTGCCGCCCATGGATGCCGCACAGGCCAAGTTCGCCCATATGGGTACTGCCCAGCAGGCGCTGGAACATGTTATCCCGCGGCCCTTCCATGCTATGATCCCAGAGCTGAAAGCCAAGGCAACCCTGCAATCCCCAAGATCTGACGATTTTACCCCCATGCCGGGCCTGCGGCCTTTTGTGCAGGCCTGCAAAGGCCACGGTATTCTAACGGGTATATGCACCAACCGTTTGAATGGCATGGAAAATCTTTTGCAGGCATGCGAAGTGGATGGCCTTTTTAGCCCTGTTATCACAGTGGCAGACGCGCCGGCAAAGCCAGACCCCACAGGCACAAATATGGTGTTGCAGGCATGGCGCTTGCAACCGCAGGCAACTCTTTTTATTGGGGACAGCGAAACAGACCGAGACGCCGCACAAGCCGCAGGTATACCCTTTGTGGCATTCCGTAATCTGGAGATTATGGATGGCGCTATTGCCGCTGTGTACGACTTTGCTGACCTGCACCAGGCTTTTGAAAAACTCTGGGTGGAATTTTAGGGTTTCTTTGCGTTTATGAACGGTAGTGCTCTACAATACACCGCAAAACTTCCTGTAAACCAGGCACAACAAACAGCCTGCCTTCTGCTTCTGCATGTGGGTACAAGGCTAAAGCCTTTGTTTTTTCCAAAAGGCCATACCCTGTCTCCACAAGAATAGAACGGCAGCCCGCGGCAAGCCCAGCCCCTACATCACTGGCTTTATCCCCTACCATCCAGGAGCGGGCCAAATCCAAATGATGCTCGTGCGCCGCTTTTTCCAGCAAATACGGGGAAGGCTTGCGGCATTGGCATTCTTGCGCAAAAGAGGCATCTTGAGAGGCATGGGAAGTATGGGGGGCATGGGGGCACACATAAAAGCCTTCCAGCCTGTTTTCCCCAAGCTCTTCCTGCACAAACGCGTGCAAATTTTCCACATCCTTTTGTGTATAATACCCGCGCCCAATGCCAGACTGGTTGCTTACGCATATTCTGGCATAGCCGGCCTGTTTTAAAGCCGCCAGTGTTTCTTTGGCATAAGGCAGCCATTCCCAATCTTCCGTGCGGAATAAATAGGCTTTTTCTACATTCAGTGTACCGTCGCGGTCAAAAAAAACTGCGGGCTGCATGCTGGTTTTCCTTTTTACGCCGCAGGGCCTGGCACAACAAAACCACGCTCAATAAGGCGCGTCAGGTACCAGTTACTGTCAGAAAGCATAAGGGAAAGCGCACCCGGCACACCTGTCACCACAAGCTCATCTTCCTCCAGCATGGGGTAACTCTCCTGCCCGTCCACTGTAAGATGCGGGGCAGACTGGTTGGTATCCTTACTGGCCTTAATGCGGAATACACTGGAGGCCGGCAGAACAAAAGGGGCCAGCGCACCGGCAAAAGGGCTTATGGGCGTAAGAATTTGGGCCTCCAGAGAAGGAAAAACCAGTGGCCCGCCGGCAGAAACCGCATACGCGGTAGTGCCAAGTGGCGCGGAAACCATTATACCATCACACTTAAGGCGCGTCATAAAAACCTGGTTAATGGAAACATCCAGTGTCACCGCGCGGGCAATAGCCCCACGGGCCAGCACCACATCGTTAATCGCCACCCCTTCCGCAAAAAGCCTGTTTTCCCGCAGCAATGTCCAGGAAAGCGCCATATACGGCTGCTCTTTATAATACCCGCCGTTTATTACTCTCTCCAAAGCCTGCTCCCAGTCGGAGGGGGCTATTTCCGTCAAAAACCCTACCTTACCCAAATTAATGCCAAGCAGAGGAATTTTTTTCCCGCAAAGCACCCGTGCCACACTCAGCATAGTGCCATCGCCCCCCAGCACAAGAGCCAGAGAGCCGGGCAAAAACTCACAGGCAAAAATTTCCTGCTCCGTAACACGGGGAGAAAAAATGCGGCATACTATGCCGCGCGCTGTTAACCAACCCTGCACCTGCTCTGCCAGAGAAGCCGCAAGGGGATGATTTTCTTTTACAAAAAGTAATATTGAGGCGGGGGTCTTTTCCATGCGTTTCTTTATACGCTGGAATACTTTTCCCGTCCAGAGTATTTCCATAAAAAAAGCTGGCGTGATTTTTTCGGAGCAATTCTGGAAATACTCTGACAAATGGCGGCAATTGCCTTATGCACGGCATTTGTGTATACTCATGCGAGCGCATATTTTTTTCTGCTGTAAAAGGAACACCATGGGTACATCATCAAATATTTTGCATACTTCCACTCTTTTGGATACCATACACAAACACGCCCAGGAAGGGGCAGATATACGCACCGCCTTTTTTGCCCGGAATGGGGAAAAAATAACAGAAACAGCCCACACACTGGCCACTGCCCTAAAAAATGGCCATAAAGTGTTGGCATGCGGTAATGGGGGCAGCGCGGCGGACGCCAGCCACCTTGTGGGGGAACTTATGGGCCGCTTTATGATAGAGCGCGAACCTTTCCCCGCTGTTGACCTTGCCGCCTCCCACCCCCTTGCCACGGCCATAGGGAATGATTACGGTTATGAAGAGCTTTTTGCACGC
>CAZJOG010000169.1:0-5522 GCA_964547565.1 uncultured Desulfovibrionaceae bacterium | reverse complement strand
TGCTTCTATGTGGCGCGCCCGAAGAGATTCGAACTCCTGACCTACAGGTTCGTAGTAAGCCGTAAGTAAAATAGACACAAGTTTCCTTTGGTTGCCATGAAGATAAAAACCGTATAATAGTAAGGCCATCCAGTTCGCGAACTGCTACACAAATTCTTCCACACTCTAGCGGATTGATAGCCTTATGGACAAAAATGATAGCGGCATGATAGCGGCAAAAAGCAACACAAGCCGCGTGAAAACACGCTTTGCTGGTGTGTATTCCCGCAAGATAACAAACAAGCGCACGGGCAAGCCAGATACCGCCTTTGATATATGCTATCGTGATAAAGAAGGTAAGTTCCGCTGGGAACTTATCGGTTATGCCAGTGACGGCGTGAATGCGCCTTATGCTAACCAGCGGCGTGGGGCGATTTTGGATGCAATATCCAGAGGCGAGAAGCCAAAGCAACGTAAGAGCGCAAGCCTTACCTTTGCAGATGGTTGGGCTATTTTTGCTGAAAAGTGGCTGCCAACTCTTGCAAGACCAGATGAGGAACGCAACCGCTACAGGCTGTACCTTGCTGACGCTCTGGGACATTTGCCTATGGATGCTATCACCCAGCTTGACCTTGAGAACTTGAAACAGTCTTTGTTTTCCCGTGGGCTTTCTGCAGGTACTGTTCGCCATGCGCTTGGTGATGTACGGCGTGTGTATAAAAAGCTCACAGCTTGGAGCCTTTATAGCGGTATTATCCCCACAGATGGTTTTACTATGCCCCGTCCTGATAATGCCCGCACCCGTTTTCTTACAGTTGAGGAAGCACATCAGCTTTTGCAATGTTTGAAAAAACGTAGTGTTACTTGGCACAATATTGCGTTTCTCTCTTTGTATACGGGAATGAGGAAAGGGGAAATACTGGCTTTGCGAGGTGAGCATTTGGACTTTGCTTCCAGCCGTATTTTGGTAAAAGATGCAAAAACAGGAAGCCGCATAGTTCACATGACAGAAGATGTCCGTAAGCTTTTGTTGGATGTTAGACCCGCGCAGACCAAGTATCTTTTCTATGCCAGAGGAAGTGATGGCACTGTTCCCATCAAGGCAGACTCTGATGAAAGCTATGTTCGAGCAGTCAAAGACTGCAAGCTCAATGAAGGCATTGCAGATGATAGGCATAGAGTAGTGTTCCATACATTGCGTCATACGTTTTGCTCGTGGTTGGCGATAAACGGTGTACCGCTCTTCACTATCGGCGAACTTGTAGGACATAGCTCTGTGGAAATGACCAAACGCTATAGCCACCTGTGTCCTGATGCCAAAAAAGAGGCAGCCGCACAAATAGGCGCTTTGATGCAGCTCACTAATGCTATGATTGGATAGCCGAACTTTAGGTTTGGTCATACGTTTTCTGCCTTTTGGCTTCCAGATATTTTTTGATTGCCGTATGCGTATAAAGTACTTTATCCCCGTCTTTTGAGTAAGCTGGCCCCTCGCCGTTCATACGCCGCTTGCGCAAGGTGCTGGCTTTCAGGCCGTAAAGGATTTCCACTTCTTCAGTGGTGAGAGTTTCTTTACGCTTTAAAAGCTCAAGTTCAAGAACTTCTGGCGGAAAGGAAGGTGTTGCTCCTCCTACAATACTTCGCAGTAGGTGTTCTAGCTCTTCCTGTGTTGTAATAATTATCTGGCTCATATTTTCTCCAATAGAGACATTTTATGATGAATTGGAGCCGTCATACATGCTTCTTTGCTTGTCCAGGCACTTTCACTTTTACCATATAGGCATCTTGATAGCGCGGTACATTGACCAAAAAGCGTAAGGCCATGCTGCCTGTCTGCACCGCTTCTTCCACCATGTTTACTTCCCCTTTTTCGCCTGCACCTTCATACATAAGTTGCAGCACGGCTTGCGTAAGTTCCCCTGCTTCCTCGTTAAGAATAGCAGAAGCGTGTATGGGGTCAGAAGGCCAATCCGGGTGCATACGGCTTGCACGCATATATTCGCGCACAATAGCTATAAGGGGCTCCAAAAGTTCTGGATAGGCTTCCAACAGCTCTGCAAGGTGGGTAATTGCGTTTTCAGGCGACCTTGTCATGGATACCCTCCATATCTGCTTCCCTTCCATTTGCAAACTCTGCTACACCTTCAAGTAGAGTGTGGCTGTCTGTAAACCACCTTGTAACTGCTTTGGAAAGCATGAGTCCTGCGCGCTCCAGTGGCCCAGCCAGGCCAAAAATAGGAACACCTGCATTATGGGCAATGCCTACTTCCACACCTGCGTCTTGCCCTGATTGTCCAAGGTAAATCACCAAGTCCACGCGGCCACAGGCTTCTGCACAAAAAGAGAAAATTTCTCCGCGCTCGTCTGTATCCAGAGCCTTCCGTCGCTCTTCTGGTGTCATATCGTCTGGTAAAGGTGGGGTAAAGGCTGTCCAATCGTATACAATGAAGCCATACGCTTGGAATAAATCCCTCAAAAGCTGTACTGCATGAAAATTTTTGAAGCTGCTTGCGATGTAAAGAGAAAACGGCATACTTCCTCCAGAGATTTATTTGCCATACTGAGCTTCATGTGTACGTCGTGCCAGAGTTATCATAGCCATTATAGCCTCCATGGCTTCATGGCCTTCCGCTATAATGCGGTCTAGTTGCTCCTTAGGTACGCGGCCATCGGCTATGCTTGTGGCAGTTTCTTCCGCAAATTCGGAAAATTCCTTTATGCTGTTTGTAAGCTGTATAACAAGTTCGCCAGCATTTGCTGCTGGCTTTGGAACAGGAATAAACGCACCCCCGCGTTCTCGCGCCAGAAAAATAAGGGGAGCGTCACTTTCGCAGGCATCCATAAGGGGTAGCAGCATGTCTGCCCCCAGTTTGTGGCCTTGCTGGCGGGAAAGTTCGCTCATCATTGTTTGATAGGAATTATAGCCAGCAATATCAGCTATTGTGCGAGTATCAAGTCCGCTTGGTGCGCGTAACACTGCTTGGTGTACAACTGCCACGAGTGAAGGAAAAGGCTTTGCTGTGAAATTGGCAGGCATGAGATAGCGCTCCTCTTTTTTGCGTGGAAATGGATAAAAAAGTAGGGTAATGATTGCTCAGTGCTAAAAGTGCGTTGCCTCACCTGTTTGTGCCTGTTGAGCATGGACGAGGCCGGGAAAGCGGGGAGGACGTTTTTTTCTGCCTGCCCCATTATACTTGGGAACAGGGAGAAGCTCTGATGGGAACCCAAGTTCAAGAAGTTTTTGGTGATGACAAGGTGGACAAGTTTCACTTTGGCAAACTCTGCTTGCTCCCGCCCCTGTGAGCCCCAGTTGCTCACCAATGGCGGTAAAAGTGATGTCATATTCCCCCATCCATGCTACTAATTGCTTGCACCGTTCTTCATTTGTTAGATTTGACATCGTGTTAATCCCTTGGTAAAATTCTGTTACTTTTTGTAGTGTTTTTGATTGGTGTTTGTCTGTTAATTTTCGTGTAACCAATTTTTTACTTGCAGTCAAGCAATTTTTAGATTTTTATGAACAAAAAAGAATTTTGTTTACGAGTTCAGACGGTTTTGGAGAATTTCTGTGGTGGCTCTCGTACAGAATTTGCCAGACGAATAGGTATTCCCCAAGCAACTTTGCAACATAATCTCGCAAATGAGCGTGGTGACTTACTGATAAAACATGCCCAAAAAATATTGGATACCTTTCCAGGTATAAGCAAAGAATGGCTTTATTCAGGTGAAGGCGAAATGCTGGATTCACCTGACTTAACCAAGCCCCTCACTGCTCAAAACAACAAAGGCCAGCTTGTGGGAGATTTGCTGGCAACAGCTATTGCCTTTGCGGGTACTGATGCCAAGGGAGCAGCAAAACTCACGGGAATAGATGAAGGTGTCTTCCAGCAGTTGTTAGATAGCAGTCTTTTCCCAAGTTTTGCACAACTGGAAGCCCTGCATACTAAGCTTGGCATAGAGCCATCGTACTTTTTCACAGGTGACGAAATGCGTATGCTTGTGCCAGACGATACGCTTTTGCGTGTGCTTTGGGCTGTTGGGTACCAAGGCAGAACCCCCACCCCGTCACTGGTGGCGGATATTTTTAATGTACCAAAAGAAGAAGCCGCAGATTTTTTGCAGGACTGGCAAAGTTTCCGCAAGCAGGGCATGAACCGCGTTTTACCCCCACACTGGGAAGAAGCCCTGAGGGAGCGCTATTGCTTTAACCCTGCCTTTTTGCGTAATCTTCAGCCACCGGTTGCAATGCGCTGTAAAACTGAACAAGTAGATGCAAAAATAGAAAAGCTTCTAGCAGAAAAGCAGGAACTGGAAGAAAAAATACAACTTCAAAAAGAGCTGCTTGCAGCTAAAGATGAAATTTTGCGCCTGTATAATGGAAAGGGAAACGCTGCAACAGACTCTTTAGTTGCCCCTGCCCATTCCGAACATATTGCTGCCCAATAGTGGCGGTTAAACAGTAAAGGAGAGCGTATGAAAAAACTTCTTCTGTTTGGGTTACTTTTCATATTATTAGCTTTTCCTGCTCAAGCACAAGAATGCACAACTGTTGCTGACTGGCCATTCTTTTTTTCAGAAAAAGATATGGATTTGTTTGTTCAGCTCGTAAACGATAATGATGCTGTAGCTGTAAAATCTATGGAAGCACAGCAACGAGTGGGCTATTTCAAAGATGGTATGGTGGTAAACAAAATAAGCGGCTTCGCTACCTGTGACTTTCGACTTCCGGGGACTCTCACTATTTTTTATACCTATTGCGAAGCGTTGAAGTGCAACTAACCTAAAAGTCGAGAAGCTTGCGCTTTGCTCTTGCTGTCCAACACTCTCCGCGTTATTCCATCTTTTTGCATGGGAAGATGCTCGTGTGTTAATGAGGCCAGGGTGTGTACAAGCGTTTTATTACCTTCTTTTGCTTCACCTTCCCGTTACTTTAGGGCTTCGGTGAATATAATTAGTCTGTACAAAAAAATACGCAAAAAGCCAAATTGGATAACCAGTGTAAAAAATTATCATTAAATGCCGTAAGATTAGACCAGAGTAGGCTTTTAAATGCAGAGCTACAGGAATAGCGTGTGTTGCATTTGTTGCACTATGGGTTGATTTTAGATTATAAGGAGTTGTGCAGAAAAAATACTTTGCTAACGGAGACTAGGAAAATAGGTAAGCCTGTTAGAATTATTAAAATATGTTTATACAAAAGTTGGAGGTTGTCACGCCCCTTAGACAATCTTAGTAAAGGAGTCACCATGTCCAAAGTGAATGCTATATTTCTAGTTGAGCCAGAATATTTAGTGGGTGAAAACGTCCAGAACGCACACGTCTTTGACGGTAGCTATGATATTTCCACCAATAAATGGTCACTCCGTGACACGTCTCGTTGTGGCAAGCTAAGCCTTGCAGCTTACACCGTGAAGATTAGACAAACAGATAGCAAAGAGTTTTGTCATGAAGTTGTTGATAGACACTATAGTGGAAAATCAAATGTTTGTGGTGTGTGTATGGCATCCTTCTTTGCTGACGAGGACTAAACGACAAAAAGAGGG
>CAZJOG010000168.1:0-5549 GCA_964547565.1 uncultured Desulfovibrionaceae bacterium | reverse complement strand
TATACGGGGCAGTATGGACTTTAGGTTTGTACACATTTGTAGCAAGGTATAATGCGTAAGCATACTGTTAGAAAAGTGAGTGAATGTCTGGCTGTTATGGGAATAGTCTTGTGACATACTTTCCCCAAGTAAACGCGTGCAGGCAAAAACTGTTTTACTGTTTTCTTCTGAAAAAGCACTTTTTTCTACTGCCCAAAACCCAATAAAACAGATCATTTCCTTTATTTCAAAAAGCGAAACGCGCATAAAAGAATGGTATTGGTTAATGGGGGTAAAGTATATGGCAAGGCGTTCATCTGTTTCCATATTGTTCACAATATAATTATCTAGTGGGTCTTCAGGGGCTGCAAGCGCAGATGCAATGTCTGGCAAGAAATAACTCGCCATTTTAGCGCCAGTACCTACTTCAGCCAATACCATTGAGTTAAGATTAACTTTTGAACGTAGTAAGCAATGTATTTGGTCTATAGGAAATACAGTGTGAAGGGCGGTAAACAAATACTGCAATACATTTTGTATGCCCCAATCTTTATATAAAAGAAATGCTGCCTGTTCTATGCCTGCCACTTTAAGCTTAGCCATGGGGTGCCCCTTCGTGTTGTTTTCTTAAAACCACCTATTCTTTAGCATGAAAAATGCACTATTGTCACCCCCATATTTGCCTATATGTGGGGCGATAATTTTTTTTCCCCTTTTATTTTAGTGTGTTAGTTGTGGCACATTTTTTGCTCAAAGCATGCCCATTGCCCCATGAAAAAAGGAGCCTGCTATGCCCACAATTTCTACCACATCTTCTGGATTGACCTCACGCAAAAGGCCAGCTGTAGCCCGCGTTTTTGATTGTTTAGAATTAGCGTTTAACTGGCTTATGGAAAACTTATTAAGCGCAGCAGGCATAATGATTGGTCTGCTACTTATCCCCATTTCTTTAGATATTATCATGCGCCCTTTTGGTGGCTTATATGGTGTTATGGATATTGAAAGCATGGCACTTGTGCTTGTTGGCTTTATAGCAATAGCATATTCTACTATAAAAGATCAGCATATTGCTATAGATATGTTTTACAATTTGTTCACACCTAAAACAAAACTTCGGTTGGATCTTTTTTCCCACCTTTTTTGTCTTATTGTTTGTTTTGCTATGGGGTATTACACGTTTATAGCGGGATATAGGTCTAGTTCATACACGCCTATGCTACGATTTAACCATAGTATTTTTATTTTTGTTACATCTTTTGGTTTATTTTCTATAGCACTTGCCAGCCTTTTTAAGCTTAGATTCATTTTTACAAACATAATACAAAAGAAAGATATTTTAGGTATATTGGCTGTTGTAGCCATTATTGCACTGCTTATTGCGCTTCCTTTTTTATACAAGGCTGGTGGGGTAAAACTTTCTAGCTTGGCTATTGGTAGTATAGGGTTTCTTATCCTTTTTTGCATTCTTTTTTTCCGGGTCCCTATTGGCGTAGTTATGATGGGCATAGCCATACTGGGCCTTTTTACCCTTATGCGTACACCAGCGGCTGTGGCTACGGCCGTGGGCCTTGTGCCTTTCCGTCAGGCATCGGACTTTATTTTTCTGGCTTTGCCCATGTTTATGTTGATGGGTGAGATGATGTCGCTTGCTGGCCTTAGTGAAGCCCTGTTTGACTGTGCAGAAAAATGGATGGGCAAATTGCCCGGTGGCCTTGCGTGTGCAACAGTAGGCGGCTGTGCCGGTTTTGGTGCGGTATGTGGCGATTCTATGGCAACTGTTATCACCATGAGCGCAGTCGCCATGGCCCCTATGAAAAGCAAAGGCTATTCCCAATCTTTAGCCACGGGTTCTCTGGCAGCCGGGGGTACCTTAGGTATTCTTATACCGCCCAGCATGGGTTTTATTTTTTATTCCATGATGACCCAGGAATCCGTAGGCCGGCTTTTTGTGGCAGGCATTATGCCGGGTCTTTTGCTTACCGCCATCTTTATGGCCATTATTATCTTCCAGGTTGTGCGGCGGCCGGCCCTTGCCCCCCGTGGGGAAAAGTATTCTCTCAAAGTGCGCCTTGCTTCTCTGGTGCAGATTATCCCTGTACTTGGCATTTTTGTCATTGTGGTGGGCGGCATTATGTATGGCTTTTTTACGCCGGGTGAAGGGGGCGCGGTGGGTACCGTATGTGCGCTCATTTACGCTTTGTTTAAAAAACGCCTGAGCGTAAAAAGCGTTATGGAAGTTTTGCGCAGTACAGCTGGCATGTGCGCCAAGATATTTGTTATTCTGGTAGGTGTGTTCATTTTTGGTGTATTTCTCACCACATCGCGCCTGCCTATGCTGTTGGCAGACTTTATTGTGAATTTAGAAATGAACCGCTACATTGTCCTTTTTATTATACTTGGCATTTATGTGATGCTTGGCTGTGTTATGAATATTATCCCCATGATGATGCTTACCCTGCCTTCCATATTCCCCACTGTCCAGGCGCTTGGCTTTGATGGTATATGGTTTGGTGTAATAACCGTTATTGTTATGGAAATGGGTATGATAACCCCGCCTATTGGCATGAATGTGTTTACCCTGTCCAGTTTATACCCGGAAATTTCCACTGTTACTATTTTCCGCGGTGTTATGCCATTCTTTTTAGGCATGATTGCCTGCGTATTGCTTATTATACTGTTCCCCCAGATTGCGCTGTGGCTGCCGTCACTCGCAGGCTAGGTTCAGATACCGATACAGATACAAAAACATTCTAAGGAGAAATGTATGAAAAATGCAATTGTTGTGATGTTTGACAGCCTGCAGTTTAATTACCTGGGTTGCTATGGCAACACATGGATTAAAACCCCCAATATGGACCGTCTGGCACGGGAAGGCATATTGTTTGAAAACAGTTACACGGAAGGTTTGCCCACAGTTCCCTGCCGGCGTGCCATGCACACAGGCCGTTATACAGTGCCAGTTGCCGGCTGGGTTCCCCTTTCCATGGAAGATACTACTATAGCGGATCTTTGCTGGGGCCGCCCTATTGATACGGCTATAGTGTTTGACTGCCCCATGTACCGTCAGCCCAAGTTTGGGTACACACGCGGGTTTGATAAAGTATGGTTTATCCACGGGCATGAAATGGACCACTATTTTTATGAACATGACGCGCTTATCCATGAACATATTGACGATTATCTGGATGAACGCCTTAAGCAAAATGCCCTTAAGCAACTGGGTGAACTTGCTGTGGAATCCCAGATAGATGAATTTAACTCCTACCTGAAGCAGGCGCAATACTGGAAAACACCGGAAGACCGTTATGTGGCCCGCACCATGCGTAACGCGGTGAAATATTTGGAGCAGGTGGACCGCAATAAGCAGTTTTTCCTTTGGGTAGACAGTTTTGACCCCCATGAACCCTGGAACCCGCCTTCTGTGTATATGAAGTTCCCTTGCCCCTATGACCCGGATTACAAAGGTAAGGACTGCTTTATTCCTTTCTCCGGGCATTGTGACGGGCTTTTTGAAGAAGAAGACTTGCACCACATCCGTATGTTGTATGCAGAACTTGTGACCCTGTGTGACACGCAGTTTGGTATTCTTTTAGACGCTATCCGCCGTCTTGGCCTTGAAGAAAGCACACTTTTGATGATGGTTTCTGACCACGGCGAACCCCTTGGCTATGGCGAACACGGCCACGGTATTATGCGTAAGGTCCGCCCCTGGCCGTACGAAGAACTTGTGCATACCCCCATGCTTATGCGTGGCCCTGGGCTGCCTGTCGGGAAACGTGTGCCTGCGTTTGTGCAGTCTTGTGATGTGGCCCCCACTGTGTGCGACTGGTTGGGCATAGGTGTACACCCTGACATGCAGGGCAAAAGCCTTTTGCCTCTTGTGCGCGGGGAAGTAGACAAAGTGCGTGATTACGCTATTGCCGGTTATTATGGCGCAGGTCTTGCCCTGTATACAGAAGAATGGTCGTATGTGCACTGGCCGTTAAATGAAAAAGACACCAATGCCTGGCACGAAGATTTTGCCAAAAATCTGGGTAAGGAAGCGGAATCTATTGGTTCCAAGCGTGGCACAGAATGGAAGGAAAGAACCATCCTGCCTGTTGATCCGCTTGCGCGCCATAAAGCCGCTGTTACCCTGGACGGTGCCGCCCAATGGACATGCACACCAAGCGCTGCGTATGAAACCCCGGAAGAAGATGAATTGTATAACAGAAAGAATGACCCTTTCCAGCTGAACAACCTTATCAAAACCCACCCCGATGTGGCGGAACGTATGCTCAAACAACTGCGTTCCATTATGGCAGATTTACGCGCGAGTTAGGCCCTGCTTAAAGCAGACTATGCGTGTGACAGGGCTTGTGTTTTGTCACACGCGCCACCCGTAACTTTCAGGAGGAATCTATGCAAAAACTTTCCCTTCTTTTTGCCGCATTGCTGGTATGTTTTTCCCCTATGCCTGCTTCTGCAGAAACTTATGAACTTACCTTCCAGAACATGCACCCACCCACCAATGTGGTGCAAAAAGTTTTTAAAGAATGGGCAGAAGAAGTAAAAACAAAAAGTGACGGCAGACTTATTATCCATGTTATTGATAATGCCTCTATCACTACAATGCCGGGGTGTTACGCAGGTGTACGGGATGGAACAGTGGATATAGGCGCTTTTATGCCCACCTATGACCCCAATGACCTGCCGTATAGTGTGAGTATGATTATGCCCTACCTTACGTCTTCCGCTCTGGACAGCCTGGCGTTTTTCTTTAAAGCGTATGAGACTTTCCCGGAATTAAAGGAAGAACTGAACAGGGATGTTAAGTTTCTGGCAGTTACCAATTCCGGGCATGACGCTATTTTATCCACAAAAAAACAGGTGCTTTCCCCCGCGGATATTAAGGGACAGCGGGTTATTGTATGGTCACCCGACTTTGCGTCTGAACAGGTAAAAGCGTGGGGTGGTAATCCCCTGCTTGTGGGTGTAACAGATTCCTATGTGGGCTTGCAACGTGGTATGGGAGATTATGTGTTTTTCCAGTTTCCCAATGCGCGGCCTTTAAAACTGCAGGAACTGGCAAAAGGTGTTACTGTTTTTTATACAGCCAATAACCCAAGTATTATTGCCATTAATAAAGATGTATACGCCAGCCTGCCGGAAGATTTGCAGAAAATACTGGACGAAACCACAGGTTTTGACCTTAGCTACAAGGTCACCAAAGCCCTGCATGACGTGGTGTATACAGATATAGCGGAATTTGAAAAAGAGGGCATTCCCATCACTATTCTTACAGATGAACAGCGCGAACCCTTTAAGCAGGCCGTGCTTACAGGCCCCGCCATGGATTGGTGGAAAACAATTCTGAATAAAGCCAAAATGCCGAATGTAGATGAATGGATAGCAAAGGTATACGCGCTTGCCGCAGAACCACGCGAAAGCCTGGAATAAGTAAAACACTATACAAAAGACCACGGGCCTGCAGACTTTGTCTGCAGGCCCGTGTCAGACTAATGACAAACCCCTGCGGGGTTTGCGCCGCCCACCATCGCGCTTTGCTTGCTGGGCGGAAAGGCACGGCA
>CAZJOG010000167.1:0-5560 GCA_964547565.1 uncultured Desulfovibrionaceae bacterium | reverse complement strand
GACCCCGCGGTTTTCTTCCCGCCGCAAAAAAACCAGTGGAGCAGGGCTTGTATCACTGCCAAATGCTTCTACTGGGGCAGGTTTTCCTGTTTCGCGGGCCAGTGCCTGCCATTCTCTGAAAATACGTTCACAAATGGCATTGTCAGAACCATTGTCGCACAGTACCACACGCCGCGGGAAGCAACTTTGCCCATGGATAGCTTTCAGGCATGCCATAGTTTGTTCTACATTCCGGTAGGTAAGCAACGCCAGACCCACGTTCTGGGCTTCTAAAAAAACCTCGTTACTCATGCTGTTCCTTTATGCGAGTATCGGACGGGGTTAATAAAACAGGTTTGCGCTTATCCCTGCACACGGCCATAATTATCTTCAAGGCGCACAATATCATCTTCCCCAAGGTAAGAGCCTGTTTGTATTTCAACAAGAACAAGCGGGATAACCCCGGGATTTTCCAAGCGGTGTACACTGCCTAATGGTATATACGCAGATTCATCCTCACTGTAAAGGCTTGCCTTTATTTCGCCCCCGGCGCTTTGTGTTGTGACCCTGGCTGTGCCATGCACCACTACCCAGTGTTCTGCCCTGTGATGGTGTAATTGCAGGGAAATTTGCGCCCCGGGATTAAGTTCTATACGCTTTACCTGGAACCTGTCCCCAAGAGCCAGTACCTGGTACGAACCCCACGGCCGCAAGACTTTCAGGTGGTTTTGTATTTCTTTGCGACCCTCCGCTTTCATACGGGCGAGGATATTTTTTACTTCTTGCGTGCGGTTTTTATCCGCCACAAGCACAGCGTCTGCTGTTTCTACAATAACTGTATCCTTCAGGCCAAGCGCAGCCACAAGGCGGCTGGTAGCGTGGATATACGAACCCTGCACATCTTCCAGAAGGGTATCCCCCAGACAGGCATTATTCGCTTTGTCCTTGGGCGCCATTTCGTAAAAAGCCAACCAGGAACCAAGCTCATTCCAGGCAATTTCAAAAGGCACAACAGCCGCGTTTTGTGTGTGCTCCATCACCGCGTAGTCAATAGAGTCCGCCGGCACAGCCTTGCACAGGGTTTTATCAAAAGCCCAGAAGTCAAAATCTTTTCTGCGGGAAGCCCACATGGTGTTTATGGCTTCCATCATGCTGGGGGTATGGCGGCGCAATTCCTCCAGATACACGGAAGCCTTAAGCAGGAACATGCCGCTGTTCCAAAACGCATTCCCTGTCTCCAGCAGTTGCTGGGCCACGTCTTTTTGGGGTTTTTCTACAAATTTGTTTATGGCAAATACATTGTCCATACCGGGTAAAGCCTTACCCTGGCAAATATAGCCAAAGCCTGTTTCCGGCTGGTCTGGACGTATGCCAAATGTCACAAGTTTGCCCGCAAGAGCCGCTGGCAAAGCTTGTTCTACAGCTTTATATAAATTTTCCACGGGCTGCATATTATGGTCGGAAGGTAACACCATAAGCACAGGGTCCTGCCCGGAAGAAAGCGCAAAAAGGGCGGCAAGAGCTATAGCAGGGGCTGTATTACGGCCTTCCGGCTCCAGCAAAATATCCGCTTGTATACCAAGCTGCTGCAAAATACCTGCCGCAAAAAAACGGTGGCTTTCGTTGCATACCACAAGCGGGTCAGCGGCATGCGGGAGAGCCATGCCACGCCTTACTGTGCCAGCAAAAAGTGTATCGCCTGCCAGATCCATAAACTGCTTGGGGTATTCTGCCCGGGAAAGAGGCCATAAACGTGTGCCACTGCCACCGCACAAAATAACCGGGCGTAAAATTGGAGCCATATTTTCTCCTTCCTGCATCATTATAAAAAACCTGGCTACACCCGTAGACTTGACTGGCTGGTATACCATTCGTATGTCTGGCGCAGGCCTTCTTCCAGCCCTGTTTTTGCTTTCCAGCCAAGTGCATGGATTTTATGCACATCTAAAAGCTTGCGGGGTGTACCATCCGGCTGTTCGGGGTTTGTTTCTATTTTTCCTTTAAAACCGGTCACTTTGGCTATAAGCAACGCAAGTTCCATAATAGTTAAGTCTTCCCCTGTGCCAATATTAACATGTTCCGCCCCGCTGTACTGTTAATATTGGCACAGGCAGGCTTCGGCCAGGTCGTCCACATGCAGAAACTCCCTGTACGCATTGCCTGTACCCCAGATAGTGACTTTGGGGACACCAGCAACAGCCGCTTTATGGAAGCGGTCTATAAGCGCGGGTATAACATGGCTGTTTTCCGGGTGGAACATATCCCCCGGGCCATACAGATTAGTAGGCATAGCGGAAATAGCGTCAAAACCATACTGTTTTCTGTACGCCTGGCACATTTTAATGCCGGCAATTTTTGCAATAGCGTACCACTCATTTGTGGGTTCCAGTGCACCTTCCAAAAGGGCATGTTCCGGGATAGGCTGGGGCGCAAACTTGGGGTATATGCAGGATGAACCTAAAAACAGCAGTTTTTTTGTGCCATATGTATACGCAGAATGGACAATATGGGTTTCCATTTGTAAATTATCATAAATAAATTCTGCAGGATAAATGTTGTTGGCATGTATGTCGCCCACCTTGGCTGCCGCCAGAAAAACATAGTCTGGCTTTTCTTTGGCAAAAAAACTTTCCACCTGTTCCTGGCGTCTTAAATCCAGTTCTTTACTTGACCGTAAGACAAGGTTAACAAAGCCCTGGGCTGTAAGCGCGCGGCAAATAGCCCCGCCCACCATACCCCTGTGGCCTGCCACATAGATTTTTGCGTTTTTTTCCATATACCCAGCTATTCAAAACGGCAAACACGGGTAATAAGCACACTGTCCACCGGCACATTCCCGTGTTCACCCACGGCTTTTGTTTTAAGCTTGCGAATTTTGTCCACAGTATCCATGCCTTCCACAACCTGCCCAAAAACGCAGTAGCCAAAGGTTTCCGCGTCTTCCCCTGTGTGGTCCAGATCTTCATTGTCTTCCACATTAATAAAAAACTGGGCTGTAGCGGAATGTATATCTGCCGTGCGGGCCATAGCAAGAGTACCACGGGTATTTTTAAGGCCATTGCCAGCTTCATTAGGTACAGGGGCGCGCGTGGGTTTTTCTTCCATACGCAGGGTAAGGCCACCGCCCTGGATCATAAAATCGCTGATAACACGGTGAAAAATTGTATTATCGTAAAAACCGTCATCCACATACTGGAGAAAGTTTTCTACAGTTTTTGGGGCTTTTTCCGGGAAAAGCTCCAGCAAAAGGTCACCTGAGGAGGTTTCCATCAATAAAATTGGGTTGCTCATGGGTATTTCCTTTATTTTACGGCTCGGGAAAATATACTAAGAGAGCGGTATTTTGTCAAAGCCTGCACGGCAAAAAAACAGGGCAGCCTGTACGGTTTAGTATACAGGCTGCCCACATTTTTGTTTTTAGGGGAAAAATTTACGGACGCATATTAGGGTTATCCATAATCTGATAAATAACAGAGCCTTCCGCATCTTGAGGAATAGGCCAGCCTGTCATGTAACAATATGTGGGCACGCAGTCCACAATATTACACACACGCTGCATACTATACCCCTGTTTAATACCACATTTGGGGCCATAAAAAACAAGCAGGGTTTTCAGGGTGCCAATGCCGTATTCCGAGGTAGGCAGTAAGGGGCCGTGCTGCATGGTGTATTCCGGGAAAAGGGCATACACAACATCCCCGCACTGTTCGCCCCCCTGGCCAATAAGCATGGCCTCTTTTTTGGGCAAAGCCATAATAAAGGGCCGTTTGCCTGATTTGGGGTCCACATACGTCATAAGGGCGTCTATAATTTCCCTCTGCACTTTTTCGTAATCTTTATCTTCCACAATACCATGGGGGAACTTGCTTTTCAGGTTCACATACACAAAGCACATACGTTCCGCAATAGCTTTGGATTGGCTGTGGTCCACCTTATCCAGCATGGTTTGCACCATAACTTCTTTCAGGTTTTCAGGGATAGCGGCAAGCATGGGGTCATCCCAGTTAATGGGGTGACGTTTGCACAGGCCAGCCTGTTCCAGCACATGCTGGGTGCTGATGGCCGGGCCATCCGGTGTGGCGCCGTGGTCGGAAATAAGGGTAACAAGGGTGTCGTCTGTCATTACCCCCATCACCTTACCCAGATAGGCGTCTGCGGCTTTATAAAGTTTGCGGTGGCATTCCCACGCTTTTTCATAGGCAGCCTTACTTGCGCAGGTTGTAGGGTCAAGGTCTGTCATAAGGGCGTGGTAAATAAAATCTGTAGGGTGGGCATGGGAATAAAAAATATCCCATTCCGCGGGGTTTTTCAAAAGGGCCGTGGTGGCATCTGCCAGCCATTCATAGTGTATGGCAATCATTTCCATCCAAATGTCCAAATCTATCCAGCCGGCAGGCAAAAGAGAAAAGCCCGTGCCATTGGTGGCAATATTGTCCCCTGTGTTCATCAGGGCCGCTTTTTCAAGCGGATGGCACCAGGCTTCGCCATCTTTATTCAGCATAGCGGGGATAAGAAGCTTAAAGTCTTCCGCGTCGTCAGAAAGGGTGATAAGTTTGGGCTTGCAGCGTAAAACCTTGTGGCCACCTTTGGCAAGCTCAGCCTTTACATCAAAGGCTTTGGCCCATTCGCCTGTTTTAATAGTGCACAGAGCGTCTTTAAAATCTTTGCTGGTGGAAAGGGTCATGGTGTCATACCCTTTGCCGGACATATCACGCACAAGCACATGCCATTCTGTTGGTTTAAAGTCAAAAATACTGTCTGGGTACACCATGGGGAAGGAAGCGGAAAGGGCGTCGTCCTTACCTTCTGTATCAATATTTTTCCAGTCGGTTTTTTCAAATTTTACTTTGTAGGCAAAACCGGGATACGGCGTTGTAGCGACCAGAATATCCGAAGATCCGGCATAAAACTGGTCTTGCAGTTTACCGGGGTTAGCCGGGTTTTTGATTGTCCAGCCAAGGTCACCATCCATAAACAAACCAGGGGTTAAGCCAGCGCCGCCCACCACTGTGGCATTTTTGGCTTTTTTCTGGGCATTATAGCCCATGGGGAAGTTAAAGACGATGCTTTTTTTGCCTGCTTTTTCCGCCGCTTCCCAGATAGATTCCGCCTGGCAGTGGTCCCAGTTAAAACAGGAGTGGGTGTTGGTGGATTCTACATCCCGGCCGGGTACATGGCGCCAGAAGTCGCAAATCTGGTTGGTGATGGGCCAGGCGCCTGTTGCCATAACTGTCCAGTTGGGTGGGGTAATAGTAGGGAAGGGCACAAGGGCGTTTTCGCATACCACCCCACCTTCAAAGATTTTTTTAAAATTGGGGGCAATACCTTCCGCAATGTGTTGGCGCACAAGAGAGGTAAGCGCGCAGTCAAAGCCAAGTAACGCAACTTTTTTGGGGGCTGTGGTCATACAGTTTTCCTCTTTTGGGTGTTTATAACCAATTGTTACAGTATTACTTGAAGTTTTATTTGCCGCGCAGATTAGGGTCTTCCATTATCTGGTAAATAACAGAGCCTTCCGCATCTTTGGGAATAGGCCAGCCTGTCATGTAACAATATGTGGGCACGCAGTCCACAATATTAC
>CAZJOG010000166.1:0-5634 GCA_964547565.1 uncultured Desulfovibrionaceae bacterium | reverse complement strand
CCTTATTTTTGACTGCCCCATGTACAGACTGGCAAAGTTTGGGTATACCCGCGGGTTTGACAAAGTTTGGTTTACCCATGGCCACGAAGGCGACCACCAGTATTATTCCGACGATCCCCTGTACCACTTTAATGTAGACGATTATTTTGATGAAGACGTTGTAGAAGGTATTGTGCGTACCAAGGGGCAATCCGCCATGGACGCAAACAAGGAAGAAACCCTTTCTTACCTTGTGCAACGCCAGTATTTTGGCAGAACAAAAGACGACCACTACTGCGGCATTACCATTAAAAAAGCCATAGAATATCTGGACCAGGTGGACAGAAACAAACAATTCTATTTGTGGATAGATTCTTTTGATCCGCACGAACCCTGGGATCCCCCGTCTGTATGGAATAATTACCCCTGCCCCTATGACCCCGACTACACAGGGAAAGATATGTTTAACCCCGGCTGTGGGGAAGAAAATGGCAAACTGCTTATAAGTGAAGCCCAGCTTAACCATATACGCATGTTGTATGCAGAAACAGTGACTGTATGCGACTACCAGCTTGGCATTTTGATGGATGCCATACGCCGCCTTGGGCTGGAAGAAAATACCCTGCTCTTTATGGTTTCTGACCACGGCGAACCTCTGGGTAATGGCCAGCATGGCCACGGTCTCTTACGCAAAGGTAAACCCTGGCCCTATGAAGAACTGGTGCATGTGCCGTATATTTTGCGCGCCCCTGGTCTGCCCGCCGGGAAAAGGGTAAAAACCTTTGTGCAATCCTGCGATATTGCCCCCACAGTGTGCGACTGGCTGGGCATTGGTGTTCACCCTGATATGCAGGGCAAAAGCCTGCTGTCTGTTTCCCGCGGGGAAACAGACACTGTGCGTGACTGGGCTGTTTGCGGCTACAACCGCTATTCCTGGAGCCTTATCACAGACGACTGGTCCTATATCCATTGGCTGAAAAAGAGCAACAATTCCGATGAAGTAGGGATAGACTTTTTCCTGAATCCTGTAAATGAAGCCTCCGCCGCACTTTCTGCTGTGGGTGGTAAAGCCTTCTGTAACCAACTGGATGCCGCCAAAAAAGAAGGCGCTGGTGATGTCAGTGACCAACAGTCCCACTACAAAGAACAGGCTTCTCTGGATGGCGAAGCCCAGTGGACGTGTACCCCCTCAAGTGAAGCCCAGGTTCCTGGTAAGGATGAACTTTACTTCCGCAAAACTGACCCCAGGCAGCTGCAAAACCTGATAGATGAAAACCCTGAGCAGGCCAAAAAAATGCTCGAGCAGCTAAAATCCATCATGGCGGAACTCTCCGCTTCCTAACTTCCCTTAAGTGGCCGGCCAGCAACCGGCCACTTCTTTGAGAAACACATATAAAAAAGGTGTTTTTCATACAGCGGATATGCCCTTCTGCTGAGAATATCAGCAGGGTTCTATTTCTATTACCCACAAGGATATGTTATGCAAGCATTAGGCGATGCCCCGTTTAACTTTGACTTTCTTGTTTCACTTGGTTGGATTGGGCTTTTTTTAATTATTGGTATTCTTTTGCGAGTCTCTATTCCTTTTATGCGCAAATTTCTTGTGCCCAGCTGTATGTTGGGGGGCGTAGCAGGTTTGCTTATTATGAGTGGCATACACCATCTTTTCCCTGACGGGGGAACATTTTTACCTTCTATGGACATGATGCAGGCTATTGCCTGGCATATGTACAACATTCTTTTTGTGCTTATTATGCTTTTGGCCATGAAACCCAAAGCCCCCAAAGCCCAACAGGAAGCTGGGGTTATGCGTGGTGGTATATGGTGCCAGTGTGTTTTCCAGGGTGTGCTGGGTATACAAAACATGGCAGCCGTGCTTATTATTGTGGCCTTTATCACCTTTGGGCTACTGCCTGATAATTTTTTAATCTCCACGGGCCTTCTGGCAGGCGCGGCTTTTGCCAATGGGCCGGGCATTGCCATGGGTAAAGGGGCTGTCTGGCAGCAGGCGGGTTACCCTGATATGATTGATATTGCCTTGGGCTTTGCCGGCATTGGGTTTATCGCTTCTCTGGTGGTGGGTGTGGCTGTTACCAATTACCTTATCTGCCATACAGATGCCGCCAAAGAATGTGGCCCTACGCTTGCTAATTCTGACGAGGGCTATGGGGTATATGCCAAAGGGGAAGAAGAAATCGCAGGGGTACTGCCCTTCCGCTCTTCCAGTGTGGAATCACTGGCATTTGTGATTGCTGTGCTGCTTATTGTGTATCTGGTTGGCTATGGGGTCATGAATCTTATTAAGGTTGTTTTTGGCCCCAACCTTGCGGCTATGCTATGGGGCTTTTTCCCTGTATTTTGTATTATTTTTGCCGCACCAATTGGTATCTGCATGCGTAAACTTGGTCTTTACCGCTTTTTCCATCCGGATCTCAGCTCCCGGGTACAGGGCTTTTTGGTAGATTTTATGGGTGTGGCCGCATTTATGGGCATTAATGTTATCGCTCTTATGTCCTACGCCCCCATGATGCTTACTGTCACTGTTGTGGCACTTGCCGGAACACTGGTGTATCTATGGTGGATGTGCCGCAAAGCAGAAAATAATGCGGCAGGGTATATGGCGGCTCTTACAGGCTGGTGTACAGGCACAGTGACATCCGGTCTTGTTCTTTTGCGTATTCTGGACCCGCAGCTTAAAAGCGATGTTGCGTCTCACCTTGGTATGGCAACATTTGTGGGCGCTGTTTTTGGCCTGTGCACTATGCCATTTGTGATGGCATGGGATAACAACGAAGCCTTGTTTGGCGGAACAGTATGGCCTGCATTTTTCTGGTGCCTGGGTACCATGCTTGTGTTCACCTTTATTGGTCGCCTGCCATTCCTGAAAATATTGGGAAAAGAAGCAAAATTTTAGCATATTTTCCTATGGACTTGCGATTACCCCCAATCATTTGGGGATTACGCTGAAGAACCTGTCTGTAAAGGTCAACAGAGTCCCCCTTGCTATTTGGGAATTTATAGGGTAGATGTACAATCTTCTGGTATAAGCCCATCCCCCCATAATTTTGTCCGTATGGAGAAGGAAAAACGTATGAAAAAATCTCGCATTGCCCTTGCCCTTTGCGCTGTGGCCCTTACGCTTGGCTTTTCCGCCAATGCGTTTGCCAAAACCTACATTAACGGCATTGACGCCAACTACCCGCCTTTTGCGTATGTGGATGAAACCGGCAAGCCCGCTGGTTTTGACGTGGATTCCATGAACTGGATAGCCCAAAAAATGGGTTTTGAAGTCACCCACCAGCCTATGGACTGGGACGGTGTTATCCCCGCCGTGCTGGCCAAAAAAATAGACATGGTGTGTTCCGGTATGAGCATATCCCCTGAACGTGCCGCTCAGGTGAATTTTTCTAATCCATACTACACAGTTTCCAAAGTCTTTATTGTCCGTGCAGATTCCCCCCTTACAGCAGAAGAAATCCTGAATGGCGAAACCAAGCTGGGCGTTCAACGCGGCACCAATGAGCACGAAATACTGGAAAACCGCAAAACTGCAGAAAACCTGAAATACGACCTGCGTTTTTATGATTCTGCCCCCGCAGCTGTGGAAGACCTGCTGAATGGCCGCATTGACGCCATTGGCCTTGACAGCGCCCCCGCCGGCGATGCCATCAAAAAAGGCAAAGCTGTAAAGATTGTGGGTAAATTTGCAGAAGACGACGCCTTTGGCGTAGCCGTGCACAAAGACAACGCGGAACTGCTTCAGCTTATCAACGACGGGTACAAACTTTTGCAGGCCGACCCCTACTGGGAAGAACTGCAAGCCAAGTACCTCCAATAGTTAACACCGGTTTTGTGCTGCATGCGTTTTTTTATAAAAACCGCATGCAGCACCCTGAAACCCCACAGTCTGTGTGCTGCGGGGCAAGATTTTTTTGTGAGACCCCCCCATTATGGCCCCATTATGGAAAGTTTAACCGCCATTATTAATGCCCTTCCCTACATCCTGCAAGGCACGGCTGTTACCATTGTTCTGGTATTCGGCGCTTTGGCTTTGGGCTTTGTGCTGGGTTTACCCATGGCTGTAGGGCAGGTGTATGGCCCTAAACCCGTGCGTTTTTTTGTGCGTACCTATGTGTGGTTTTTCCGCGGCGTGCCTATCTTATTGTTGCTTTTTCTTTTTTATTACGGGCTGTTTGAACTTTTGGGCATCAATATTGGCACCATTGGGGCAAGTTGTGTGGTTTTGGGCATGGCAAGCGCCGCATACCAATCTCAAATTTTTCGCGGCTCACTGGAAAGTTTGCCCCAGGGGCAACTTAAAGCAGCCCGTGCGTTAGGTATGACGGACACAAAAGGCATTTGCACAGTTATGCTTCCGCAGGCTTTGCGCCTTTCCATACCTGGCTGGTCAAATGAATACTCCATTTTACTCAAAGACTCTGCCCTGTGTTTTGTGCTGGGCACGCCGGAAATTATGGCCCGCACCCACTTTGTGGCAAGCCGCACCTATGAATACCTGCCCATGTATCTTTGCGCAGGGGTTATTTATTTCTGCATCACCCTTCTTGGCATAAAAATGCTGCGCCTTATGGAACAAAAGGTGCGCATACCCGGTTATGCCCAGGCAGGCATGTAAGGGAACATTTATGGCTCAAAACAACCCGCTTCTGCGTGCAGAACATATTTCCAAAACACTGGGCGGCCGCCAAATCCTTTCGGATGTCTCCATACGTGTCTCCCCGGGGGATCTTAAAGTTCTTATAGGCCCTTCCGGGGCTGGTAAAAGCACTTTTTTGCAGTGTCTGAACCACCTTATCACGCCTGATCAAGGGCAGATATGGCTTGAAGAGCAAAAAATAGATTCTGCCCACACAAAGGATTTATGTAATTTGCGCCAGCAAGTAGGCATGATTTTTCAAGATTTTAACCTTTTTGACCACCTTTCCGCTGAGGAAAATGTGGGCCTTGCCTTAAGGAAAGTCTTGGGATTTTCCAAAGCCCAGGCTAAGGAAAAAGCCCGCAAAGAACTGGACAGAGTGGGCCTTTTAAACCGCGCAGGCCTTTACCCGGCGCAACTTTCCGGCGGCCAGAAACAACGGGTGGCTATTGCACGCGCCCTTGCCATGGAACCCAAGGTTCTGCTTTTGGATGAACCCACATCTGCGCTGGACCCGGAACTTGTGGGCGAAGTGCTGGCCGTCATACGTGACCTGGCGCAAAGTGGTATGCCCATGATTATGGCCACCCACCAGATGGACTTTGCCCGCAACCTTGCCACAGAAGTGCTGTTTATGGAAAAAGGCCGCATTATCGAACAGGGCACCCCCGCAGAACTTTTGGCCCCGGGCGCGCAAACCCGCACGCAGGATTTTTGCAACCGACTGGCAGACTTACGGGGAGAACTGGAAGAAAGCGAAACACCCACAACAGCCATTTTACCCTGAGTAACGGTTATGTTTGAGTTTTTTCAAAGCGCTCTTCTCTGGGACAGAATAGTCCCCCAGCTCAACAGGGGCCTCTGGATGAGTTTTCAACTCATTGTGCCTTCTGCCCTTATTGGCGGTCTTTTGGGGATATTTGCAGGTGTGGTGCGCGTTTTTGGCAAAAAATGGATGCGCCGTATAGCAGACTCCATTGTCGCGCTTATCCGCGGTG